>JBIIAR010000356.1:0-2610 GCA_044239765.1 Microbacteriaceae bacterium | reverse complement strand
AGCTGCCTCTGCACATCGGCGAGCTGCGTCGAGATACCACCGAGGCCGGCGTAGTCCGCCTGGTCGTGGGCAGCCATCGAGAGGTGCAGCTCGGCGATCTGGGCGCCCAGCTTCTCGATCTTGCGACCAGCCGCGGCGAACTCCTTCTGCGCGTTGCGCAGCTCTGCTCCCTTGAGAGAGCTGGTCGAGCCTGTCGAGGCTTTGGCGTCCCCGGATTTCGACGAGCTCAACCCGCTCGCTGCACGAAGCTCAAGGTACTGGTCGACGCCGCGGGGCAGGTGCCGCAGGCTTCCGTCGAGCACCGCGTACTGGTTGTCGGTCACGCGCTCGAGCAGGTACCGGTCGTGGCTGACGACGAGGAGGGTGCCCGGGAAGGTGTCGAGCAGGTCTTCGATGGCGGCGAGCATGTCGGTGTCGAGGTCGTTGGTGGGCTCATCGAGAATCAGCACGTTCGGCTCGCTGAGCAGAATGAGCAGCAGCTGCAGGCGGCGCTTCTGGCCACCCGAGAGGTCTTTGACCGGGGTGCTCAGCTGAGCGCTCTGAAAGCCGACGCGCTCGAGCATCTGGGTCGGCGTCATCTCCTTGCCACCCGCAACGTAGCTGCTCTTGTGGCGCGCGATGACGTCGCTGACGCGGTCGTTCCAGACATCCTCGAGCTCGGCGAGCTGCTGGGTAAGAGTCGAGACCTTGATGGTCTTGCCGCGCTTCACGCGCCCGGTGGTCGGCTGCAGGCTTCCCGCGACCAGGCTGAGCAGGGTGGACTTGCCCGCGCCGTTGACCCCGAGAATGCCGGTGCGCTCCCCCGGCGCGATGCGCCAGGTGACGTTCTTGAGCACGTGCTTGTCGCCAAACGACACGGACACATCTTCCAGGTCGACGACATCCTTGCCCAGTCGCTGCATGGCCATGCTCGCGAGCGACACCGAGTCGCGCACGGGCGGCTCGTTCGCGATGAGGGCGTTCGCGGCGTCGATGCGGAACTTGGGCTTCGCCGTGCGCGCGGGAGCACCGCGGCGCAGCCAGGCCAGCTCCTTCTTCATGAGGTTCTGGCGCTTCGCCTCCATGGTGGCGTTCATCTGGTCACGCTCGACGCGCTGCAGGATATAGGCCGCGTATCCGCCTTCGAAGGGCTCGATGAGGCGGTCGTGCACCTCCCACGTCGCGGTGCAGATCTCGTCAAGGAACCACCGGTCGTGAGTCACGACGACGAGGGCGCCGGCGTTGGTCGACCATCTTCTTTTCAGATGACCGGCAAGCCAGGTGATGCCCTCGACGTCGAGGTGGTTGGTGGGCTCGTCGAGAAAGACGATGTCGTGGTCGCCAATGAGCAGGGCAGCGAGCGCGACTCTTCTTCTCTGACCTCCGGAAAGGTCGCCGACCTTCGCCTCCCACGGAATGTCGGCAGCCAGACCAGCGATAACGTCGCGCACCTTCGGGTCGCCCGCCCAGACGTGCTCGTCGATGTCGCCGATGATCGTCTGGTGCACCGTCTTGGTGTCGTCCAGGTCATCCGACTGGTCCAGTACGGCCAGAGTGGTGCCGCCGCGACGGGTGACGCGTCCGGAGTTTGGCTCGAGCTTGCCGCTGAGCATCTTGAGCAGCGTCGACTTGCCGTCGCCGTTGCGGCCGACGATGCCGATGCGATCCCCCTCATCGAGGCCGATGGTCAGGGAGTCGAAGATGACCCGCGTCGGGTACTCGAGGTGCAGCGCCTCAGCGCCAAGAAGGTGTGCCATATCCCCCTAACGGTACCCGTCCGTTCGACACCCGCTTAACGGGAAGGCTGCTCCGAACAGGGAATGTGCATCACACTGATCGAATGGGACGCTTGAGACTGCTCGTCACCGGCGGCGCCGGGTTCATCGGGGGCGCGGTCGTCACGGCCGCGCTCGATCGTGGCGACGAGGTGCGGGTGCTCGACTCGCTGCGCGCCGACGTGCATGGCGGCATGCCAGAGACCGACCCGCGCATCGAGTTCATCCACGGCGATGTGCGTGACCCGCAGACGGTCGAGCGCGCTCTCGAGGGCGTCGATGCCGTGTGCCACCAGGCAGCGAAGGTCGGACTCGGCGTCGACTTCTCTGACGCCCCTGACTACGTGTCGTCGAACGACCACGGCACGGCGGTGCTGCTCGCGGCGATGGCCGCCACCGGCACGCGACGCCTCGTCGTCGCCAGTTCGATGGTGGTCTACGGCGAGGGCAGCTACGTCGGAAACGCACGGCCGGCCCCGCGACGCATCGAGGACCTTGAGGCGGGCCGCTTCGACCCGCTCGACGAGAACGGCGTTCCCCTGCAGCCGACGCTCATCGACGAGGACGCCCCGCTCGACCCCCGCAACGTCTACGCCGCGACCAAGCTCGCGCAGGAGAACCTGGCGAGCTCGTGGGCGCGCAGCACCGGCGGCACGGCCGCCGCACTGCGGTACCACAACGTCTACGGACCGGGGATGCCGCAGAACACCCCTTACGCCGGCGTCGCCTCGCTGTTCCGCTCCGCGATCGCTCGTGGGGAGGCACCGCGCGTCTACGAGGACGGCAACCAGCGACGCGACTTCGTGCACGTGCGCGACGTGGCGAGCGCCAACCTCGCCGCCCTCGACTGGACCCG
>JBIIAR010000052.1:0-10206 GCA_044239765.1 Microbacteriaceae bacterium | reverse complement strand
AGCGCAAGGCGCAGGAGACTCTCGAGATCTACGCCCCGCTGGCCAACCGCCTCGGAATCCAGGCGATCAAGTGGGAGCTCGAGGACCTCTCGTTCTCGGTGCTCTACCCGAAGCTCTACGTCGAGATCGAGAGCCTCGTCAAGCAGCGCACCCCGCAGCGCGAGGACTTCGTGCAGTCGGTCATCAACTCCGTCAAGGACGACCTAAAGGCGTCCAAGATCAAGGGCTCGGTTGTCGGCCGCCCGAAGCAGTACTACTCGATCTACCAGAAGATGATCGTGCGAGGCCGCGAGTTTGACGAGATCTACGACCTGGTCGGTATCCGCGTCATGGTCAACTCTGTTCGCGACTGCTACGCGGTGCTCGGTGCGATCCACACTCGCTGGAACCCGATTCCCGGGCGTTTCAAGGACTACATCGCGACACCCAAGTTCAACCTCTACCAGTCGCTGCACACCACGGTGGTCGGACCGGAGGGGCGCGCGGTCGAGATTCAGATTCGCACGCAGGAGATGCACCAGCGCGCCGAGTTCGGTGTCGCCGCGCACTGGAAGTACAAGGAGCGCGTCAACGGCGGCAAGGGCGACGTCGCCAACCCGACCGACGACGGCGATATGGCCTGGCTGGCGCACATCAGCGACTGGCAGGCCGAGACGAGCGACCCGGGGGAGTTCCTCGACAGCCTGCGCTTCGAGATCGGGGCCAAAGAGGTCTACGTCTTCACGCCGCAGGGCAAGGTCATCGGCCTTCCGGCTGGCGCGACGCCGGTCGACTTCGCCTACGCCGTGCACACCGAGGTCGGCCACCGCACCATGGGCGCGAAGGTGAACGGACGCCTCGTGCCGCTGGAGAGCGAGCTGCAGAGCGGCGACGCGGTCGAGATCTTCACGTCGAAGAACCCGGACTCCGGACCGAGCCAGGACTGGCTGAACTTCGTCAAGAGCCCGCGGGCCCGTAACAAGATTCGCGGATGGTTCACCAAGGAACGCCGCGACGAGGCCATCGAGCAGGGCCGCGACGCCATCGCGCGCGCCATGCGCAAGCAGAACCTACCGCTGCAGAAGCTCATGAGCCAGGACACCTTCAACGCTGTCGCGGCCGATATGCGCTTCGACGACCTCTCGAGCCTCTATGCCGCGGTCGGCGAGGGCCATGTCTCCACCCAGTCGGTGATCGAGAAGGTCCTCGCCTCGCTCAACCACGAGGCCGATCAGGAAGACGCTGACATCACCTTCACGCCGAAGGGCCGGTCGCGCCAGCTGCGCACCAGTGACTCCGGCGTTCTCGTTCGCGGGGCTCCCGATATCCTCGTCAAGCTGGCCAAGTGCTGCACGCCGGTTCCCGGCGACGACATCGTCGGCTTCGTCACCCGCGGCGCCGGCGTCTCGGTGCACCGCAATGACTGCGTCAACGTCAAGTCGCTGCTCAACGAGCCAGAGCGCATGATCGACGTCGAGTGGGCACCCACCTCGAAGAGCCTGTTCCTCGTGCAGATCCAGGTCGAGGCGCTCGACCGGGCGGGTCTGCTGTCAGATATCACGCGCGTGCTCAGCGAGAACCACGTCAACATCCTCTCGGCGACCGTCTCCACGTCGAGCGAGCGTCTCGCCTTGAGCCGCTACGTCTTCGAGATGGGTGACACCACGCACCTGGACCGCGTGCTCAGCGCCGTGCGCCGCATTGACGCCGTCTACGACGTCTATAGGGTGAATTCCGGTTAGGAATTCACATGAGGCATTGCGCCGGAGGCGCTCGCCCAGAATCCGGTTAGGAGTGTGCGGCGCAGCCGCGCTGCCAGCGCTGCGGCTGAGTCGCGCTAACGCGATCTTCTTTTGTGGCAGGTTGCGACGTGCATTGAGTTCATCTATGCAGTCCTGCACCGACAGTCCGGCCTGCGCGAGCAGCTGTTCGACGACGATGAGGTCGAAGCGCACGGCGAATCGTGCCAGGTCGACTGCGGTACGCAGGGGAGTCGTCACGCGAACACCCGCCACCTCGAGCCAGTCCGCCTCGTCGATGATGACCTCTCTAACGAGCAGCCGACGCGGGTGCACACTGCGCGAGCGGGCGCCGATGCTCGCGCACAGCTCATGGCGCGCCGGCGGCTGCGGCAGAGCACCCCACACCCACGCGGCGCTGTGCTGCTCGACGATGAGTCGTCCATCGCAGAACTGCGCGAGGGAGCGGGCACGCTCCGCGAGCCCAGCGGGCTGGTCGACGGGCAGAAAGCACTCGTCGAGCGCTGTCAGCTGGCCGTCGAGGCGGAGGGCGTGCAGCTCTGCCATCGGCAGGTCACGGGCGCTGAGAACGGGGCTGAGGCGCGTCATCCGCCCAGCATGACAACCAGAGCCGCGCCGACCGCAAGCGGGTGCGAATCTGTGGACAGGGCTACTTGTTGATAGAGCCGAGCCACGCCTTGCGGGCGTCGAGGGCTTCCTGTGCGTCGGCGATCTTCTTCTTGTCGCCGCTCTTCTTGGCGGTCTCGAGCTCTGCCTCGAGCTTCGCGATCGCCGCAGCGAGCTGGCCGGCAAAGCTGTCGGCGCGCGCGACCTTCTCGGGGTCGGTGCGGTTCCAGTGCTCCTCATCGAGCTTGCGCACGGCAGTCTCGATCTTGCGAAGGCGGTCCTCGACGGTCTTGACCTTGTCGCGGGGAACCTTGCCGATCTTCTCCCAGCGGCGCTGGATGGAGGCGATTCCCTCCTTGGCCTTGGCGCGGTCGGTCTCGGTGGCGAGCGGCTCCGCCTCGGCCAGCAGCTCGAGCTTGAGGGCGAGGTTGGCCTCGTACTCGACGTTGTCGGCTGCATCGATCTCGGTCTTCGCCTGGTAGAGCACGTCGCCGGCTGCCTTGAAGCGCGC
Organism: Microbacteriaceae bacterium; assembly: GCA_044239765.1. Classification (GTDB taxonomy): domain Bacteria; phylum Actinomycetota; class Actinomycetes; order Actinomycetales; family Microbacteriaceae; genus Conyzicola. Next base: position 7,350 of record JBIIAR010000052.1, on the reverse strand, counting down.
CCAGAGCGAGTCATCGAGCTTCTTGCCGGCCCGGCCGGCGAGCTTCCAGTCGTCGAGCAGGGCGCGGTAGGCGGGAACGCCGTCCGCTCCCTTGGGGGCGAGGGCCTCGGCCTTCTCGACCAGCTCCTGCTTGCGCTGGCGGGCGTCCTTGTGCACGGCGTCGAGCTCGCTGAAGAATGCCTTGCGGTGCCCGTCGATGGTGCTGCGGGCGTCGCGGAATCGCTTCCAGAGGTCGTTGCTCTCGGTCTTGGGCAGACGGGGTCCGTCGGTCTGGTGCTTCTGCCAGCGGGCGAACAGCTCGTCGAGCTGGGCAGTCACCTGCTTCCACTGCGCCTTGGCGGGGTCCTGCGCGGCAAGCTTCTCTGCCTCTTCGACGATGGCGGTTCGCTCGACGATCGCCGCCTGAACGGCGGCCTTCGACTCTTCGCTCTGCTTCTCGGTCAGCTCGCCCACGGTGCCGCTGAGGGCCTGAAGACGGGTGGCCAGCGACGCGAGGTCGCCGACGGCGTTGGCGGTCGTCACGGTGGACGACAGGGCCTTGACGGCCTTGGCGACATCCGCGGCAGGGGCGCCGCGCTTGGCGCGCTGCTCGAGCAGGGTCACCTGCCCGGCGAGCTCGGTGAACTTGCGCTCGAAGTAAGCGAGGGCCTCTTCTGCGGTGCCGTCGGGGTACTGCCCTACGGCGCGCTCACCCTCGGCTTCGCGAACGAAAACAGTGCCCGTCTCGTCGACGCGGCCCCAGGGAGCCTGATCGTTTGATGCCACGTTAATCACCTTGCTGTTGTGGGGACGTCTGCCTTTACCGACCGGCCACTAGCCTAGGGCACTCGGATTTGGGCAAACCCTCGACTACTGAACTGTGACGGTGTCGATGGTCGCAGGAATCACCGGAGCACCGTCGCCGGTACCGCTGGCCTCGCCGCCGGAGGCGACACCGCTGATCAGCTGGTCGAGGCCGCTCGTGATCGTGCCGATCACGGTGTAGCCGCCGAACTCGTCACCGGGCAGGGTCGAGTCGCCGTAGACGATGAAGAACTGGTGGCCGTTTCCGTAGGCGCTGCCCGTGCGCGCGATTGCGAGGTAGCCGGCCGGGTAGACACCGTCGGCCGGGGCATTCTCGATCGGTCCGTAGGAGTAGGTGGCAGGATCAGAGATACCGTCGCCGTTCTCCGACCCGCACTGCAGCAGCTCCGCCGAGCCGGGGCTGTCGACGAGGCGGTGGCAGGTCTTGCCGTCGTAGTAGCCCGACTGGGCATCCGTGACGAAGGCGGCGACGCCCTGCGGGGCGGCCGCGCCGTCGAGCTCGATGCCGAGTGGGATGCCGTTGATCGTGATGTCCCCGGTCCAGGTGCGGTACTCAGAGACAGCGACATCGGGCACATCGCCCACATTCTGGCCAGCGGCAGCGCTCGGACTGGCCGAGGGAACCGGCACGAAGCCGGGGCCAGCGCTGAAGTAGAAGATCTGCACGCCGGTGGCGGCGGCCGCGATGGCGACGACACCGAGCGCGGCGATGAGGTTGTCACGACGGCGCCGCTTCGACTGGCGTGCGTGCACGGCCTGACGCGCGTTGTACGCCTTGAGGCGATCGCGTGCCTCGCGTGCTTCGCGTTCCTGGTTCTTGCTCGATGCCACGGGTTCCTCCAGAGCTGGCGGGCGATTGCCCTGTTGAACTTTACGGTGCGGCAGGAACCCTCACCAAATGCCTGTCCGAGGCCGCCGATACCATGGGAGATATGAATGCCCAGCCGGGCCTCCGCAGCGGGGCAACACCCCTCGCTGTGCGCATGCGACCCACCTCGCTCGACGAGGTCGCCGGCCAGAAGCACCTGCTGCGTCCCGGCTCGCCGCTGGTCAGCCTCGCCACCGACAGGTCGGGGGAGCAGGGCTCGGTCTCGATCATCCTCTGGGGGCCTCCCGGCACTGGCAAGACGACCCTCGCCAAGATCGTGGCCCACACCTCTGGCCGGCACTTCGTCGAGCTCTCCGCCGTCACCGCCGGTGTGCGCGACGTTCGGCAGGTCATGGACGAGGCGCTCTCGCGCCGCGACCTCTACGGCATCTCGACCGTGCTCTTTCTCGACGAGATCCACCGCTTCACGAAGGCGCAGCAGGACGCCCTGCTGCCCGGCGTCGAGAACGGCTGGGTGATCCTCGTCGCAGCGACGACCGAGAACCCGTCGTTCAGCGTGATCTCGCCGCTGCTCAGCCGTTCGCTGCTGCTCACGCTCGAGCAGCTGACCGACGACGACCTCGGTGACGTGCTCGACCGCGCCGTCAGCGACCCCAAGGGGCTGGCAGGCAAGGCGGTGCTCGATCCAGCAGCTCGGGCGGCGATCATCCAACTGGCGTCGGGGGACGCGCGGCGCGCGCTGACGGCACTCGAGGCATCGGCACTCTCCGCCAGTGCCGAGGCGGCGGACGGCGAGACCCCGGTTGTCACCGACGAGATCGTCTCCAAGGCGGTCGACCGTGCCCTGCTGCGCTACGACCGGCAGGGCGACGAGCACTACGACGTGATCAGCGCCTTCATCAAGTCGATCCGCGGAAGCGACGCCGACGCGGCCATCCACTACCTCGCGCGAATGATCGAGGCGGGGGAGGACCCGCGCTTCATCGCGCGGCGCATCATCGTCAGTGCAGCAGAAGACATCGGCATGGCCGACCCTCAGGCCCTGGTGATCGCGATCGCGGCAGCTGACGCGGTGCAGCTGATCGGCATGCCGGAGGGCCGCATCCCGCTTGCCGAGGCAGTTGTCTACCTGGCGACCGCACCCAAGTCCAACGCGGCCTACATGGCGGTGGATGCGGCTATCGCCGACGTGCGCGCCGGAAGGATCGGCCGCGTGCCCACCCACCTGCGCGACGCGCACTATGCCGGCGCCAAGAAGCTCGGCCACGGCAAGGGCTACAGATACTCCCATGACTCGGAGCTCGGTGTCGTCGAGCAGCAGTACCTGCCCGACGAGCTGCGCGGCGCCGTCTACTACCGCCCGACCGAGCACGGCAACGAGCGCGACGTCTCGGCGCGCTGGGAGAAGCTCAAGCGCATCATTCGCGGTAAGTAGTGGTAGCCTTTATTGGTTCCAAGACCTGATTTCTGAAGCGCGGCTGCAGACGAGATCATCGGTCTAGAGGCGCAGGGCAGTAGCCGCCCCGCTTCGCCGGACATCCCTCTACTTTCATCAGACGAGTTTTGCGCGCGCATGCGTGCTCGCGAGCCGCTGATATCCATCCGTTGATATACAAGTAAGGACACTGTGTCTACCAAGTCACGTACCCGTAGCAAGACCCGCCTGTCGCGCGCCCTGGGCATCGCCCTGACCCCGAAGGCAGCCAAGTACCTCGAGAAGCGTCCGTACGCTCCGGGTGAGCACGGCCGCACCAAGCGCAAGCAGGACAGCGACTACGCCGTTCGTCTGCGCGAGAAGCAGCGTCTGCGCGCCCAGTACGGCATCCGCGAGGCTCAGCTCAAGATCCAGTTCGAGGAGGCCCGCAAGGCCGCCGGCCTGACCGGTGAGAACCTGGTCGAGCAGCTCGAGATGCGTCTCGACGCCATTCTCGTTCGCTCGGCGATCGCCCGCACCACGGCGCAGGCGCGCCAGATGGTCGTGCACCGTCACATCCTCGTTGACGGCAAGCTCGTCGACCGCCCCTCGTTCCGCGTCAAGCCGGGCCAGCTCGTGCACGTCAAGGAGAAGTCCGAGGGCATGGAGATCTTCCAGGTCGCCGCCGCCGGTGGACACGTTGACGTTCTGCCGAAGACCCCGGGCTACCTCGAGGTCGAGATCGACAAGCTGCGCGCCACGCTCGTTCGTCGCCCGAAGCGTGCCGAGGTTCCCGTCACGTGTGAAGTCCAGCTCGTCGTCGAGTACTACGCGGCCCGCTAAGTCGGTTTGCACGAAAGGGTCGGAGCGCTGCTCCGGCCCTTTCGTCGTTAACCGCCCCCGCCGAAAACGCAGGACAACACCCGCGCGGATGCCGAGACAGTCACCACAAGCCCCTTATGGCTGGCTCATCCTGCGTTTTCATTCGCGCCGATAGGGTTGGCGCATGAACGTTGGAGATATCGCCGCCCTCATCGCCGCCCTCGTCTTCGCCGTGCTGGTCGGGCTGCTCGCCGTGCCCCTGATCAAGCTGGGCGGCGTCTTCGACGAGGCCCGTACGGCCATCAAGGAGGTGAGCGCCGGCGTGATCCCCGTGCTCGAGGAGACCACCGAGACCATCTCGTCGGCCAACCGCCAGCTGCAGCGCATCGACGTGATCACGAGTGACGTGGCCGAGGTGACCGGTAACGCGAGTGCGCTCGTCTCGCTGGTGGCAGCATCCGTCGGTGGTCCGCTCATTCGCATCGCGGGCTTCACCGCTGCGGTGCGCGCCGCCATCGTCGGCGGTCGCTTCGTGAAGAAGGCAACGAAGTAAGCTGGACGCTCGACTTACCTTCTAAGGAGTAGTGCCATGAAAGGTCTTCTTTTGCTCGTCGCCGGCATCGGAGTCGGCTTCATCGCAGCCCACCAGGTGGCCAAGTCCCCGCAGGGCAAGCAGTTCTTCGACGAGGTCGACACCAAGGCGCGTGAGTTCGGCGGCGCCCTTGTCGACGGCTACAAGCAGCGCGAGGCCGAGCTTCGCGCCGCTGTCGCCAAGTCAGACGACGCGTACTAGGCCCCCACCATCTCTCCGAGCCGGCCGCGAGGTCGGCTCACTTCAGCCTGATCAGGAACACCATGCAGACCGCAGACATCCAACGCCGCTGGCTCACGTACTTCGGAGACCGCGGTCACACCGTGGTGCCCTCCGCCTCGCTCGTCAGCGATGACCCGACCCTGCTGTTCACGGTCGCCGGCATGGTGCCCTTCGTGCCCTACCTGACCGGACTCGTGCCCGCCCCGTACCCGCGCGCCACCAGTGTGCAGAAGTGCATCCGCACCCTCGACATCGAGGAGGTCGGCAAGACGCCGCGCCACGGCACCTTCTTTCAGATGAACGGCAACTTCTCATTCGGCGACTACTTCAAAGAGGGTGCGATCAGCTACGCCTGGGAGCTGCTGACCAGCAGCGAGGCGGATGGCGGACTCGGCTTCGAGGAGAAGGACCTTTGGGTCACCGTCTACAAGGACGACGACGAGGCCATCGCGCTGTGGAAGAAGATCGCCGGGCTTCCCGACGAGCGCATCCAGCGCCTCGACATGGACACGAACTACTGGTCGACCGGCCAGCCCGGCCCCGCTGGCCCCTGCTCGGAGATCTTCTTCGACCGTGGCCCGGAGTACGGCCAGGACGGCGGCCCGGCAACAGACGACGACCGCTACGTCGAGATCTGGAACCTCGTCTTCATGCAGTACCTGCGCGGCGAGGGCCAGGGCAAGAATTTCGAGATCCTCGGTGAGCTGCCCAAGCGCAACATTGACACCGGCATGGGCCTCGAGCGTGTCGCCTTTCTCAAGCAGGGCGTCGAGAACATGTACGAGATCGACCAGGTGCGCCCGGTGCTCGACATGGCATCCGCGATCTCTGGCCGCAAGTACGGGGCGAGCCACGACGACGATGTGCGCATGCGCGTCATCGCCGACCACGTGCGCTCTGGCCTGATGCTCATGTCAGACGGCGTCGTGCCGTCCAACGAGGGCCGCGGCTACATCCTGCGCCGCCTGCTGCGGCGCTCCGTGCGGGCCATGCGCCTGCTCGGCGTGGACGCTCCGAGCTTCGCCGAGCTGTTCCCGGCCTCCCGCGACGCGATGAAGTCGGCCTACCCCGATGTCGCGACCGAGTGGGACCGCATCCAGCGCCTCGCCCTCGGCGAGGAGGAGACCTTCCTGCGCACGCTCGCGAGCGGCACCACGATCCTCGACACCGCGGTGACCAAGACCAAGGATGCCGGCGCCACGCAGCTGCCGACAGACACCACCTTCCTTCTGCACGACACCTTCGGCTTCCCGGTGGACCTCACACTCGAGATCGCGGAGGAGGCGGGCCTCACCATCGACCGCGACGCCTTCGACACCCTCATGATGGAGCAGCGCCAGCGCGCCAAGGCCGATGCGAAGGCGAAGAAGAAGACGCTTGCCGACCTCAGTGTCTACGGCGACTTCCGCGCGCTCGGCGAGACGGTGTTCACTGGCTACGACTACCTGACGACGGAGACGACAATTCTCGGTCTCATCGTCGACGGCGTCAGCGTGCCCGCGGCATCCGCCGGGCAGATCGCCGAGGTGATTCTCGCCGAGACCTCGCTCTATGCGGAGTCCGGTGGCCAGGAGGCCGATGCCGGCACGATCGTCGGAACAGGCTTCGAGCTCGAGGTGCTCGACGTGCAGCGCCCGGTCAAGGGGCTCACGAGCCACACCGTCGAGGTGACGAGCGGTGAGGTCACCGTCGGCGCCGCGGCCACCACGCTCGTCGACGAGAACTGGCGTCGCGGTGCGACGCAGGCGCACTCGGCGACCCACCTGATCCACGCCGCCCTTCGTCAGGTTCTCGGCCCGGAGGCGCACCAGTCGGGCTCGTACAACAAGGCGGGCTACATGCGCCTCGACTTCAGCTGGAACCAGGCGCTCTCGCCCGCGACCCGCAGCGAGATCGAGGAGATCGCCAACCTCAAGGTGCGCGACAACCTCGAGGTCGAGACCCGCATCATGGCGCTCGACGACGCGAAGTCGCTCGGCGCGATGGCGCTCTTCGGCGAGAAGTACGGCGACACCGTGCGCGTCGTTGAGATCGGCGGCCCGTGGTCGCTCGAGCTCTGCGCCGGCACGCACGTCAGCCGTTCCTCTGAGATCGGGCTCATCAACCTTGTCAGCGAGACGTCGGTCGGCTCGGCCAACCGCCGCGTCGAGTCCCTCGTCGGACTCGAGGCCTTCAAAGACCTCGCCGCCGAGCGCGCGATCGTCAGCGAGCTCACCAGCAGCCTCAAGACGCCGCGCGAGAACCTCGCCGAGCGCATCGCCGAGTTGTCCGCCAGCCTCAAGGCGGCCGAGAAGCGCATCCAGCAGTTCGAGGCCAAAGCGCTGAGCGAGCGCGTGCCGGCGATCGTCGCCAACGCACGCCGCGTCGGCAGCACCACGGTTGTCACCGAGAACATCGGATCGGTGGGAAGCAGCGACGAGCTGCGCTCGCTCGTATCGAGCGTTCGCGAGCGACTTGGCAGCGATCCCGCTGTCGTGGCCCTCGCCGCCGATGTGGACGGCAAGCCCGCTGTCATCGTCGCGACGAACGACGGCTCGCGCCAGCAGGGTGCCAAGGCCGGCGCCCTCGCCAAGATCGCCGCGGCGATCCTCGGCGGTGGAGGTGGCGGCAAGGACGACCTCGCCCAGGGCGGTGGCTCCGACGTGTCGGCGATCGGTGCGGCGCTCG
>JBIIAR010000051.1:0-10230 GCA_044239765.1 Microbacteriaceae bacterium | reverse complement strand
CGCACCGGATGGTTGTTCCATGACCCGTGGTTGAACTCGGGAATGTGCACGGCGTCGAGCCAGGCCTCCCCGTGCTCGATGAAGCCGTAGCCGTCGACGAGCGAGGCACGACCGGCGCGCAGCGACTTGACCTCGGTGCCCGTGAGCACGAGGCCTGCTTCGTAGGTGTCCTCGATCGTGTAATCGTGGCGAGCCTTGCGGTTGCTTGCGACAACCTTCTGGCCCTTCTCGCGTGGCATGGTCTTCTCCTGAAAAAGCTGCTGGAACTCAGCAGCCCATCAGTCTAAACCTTGAGGTACCGGTTGATGGCAAAACCGGCGGATGCGGCAGCCAGAACCCCACCCAGAACGATGAGGATCGGCACGACCAGCAGCGCGTCGCCAAGCCCGATCAGCGCGGTGGTGCTGGGAAGCGCCGTGGTGAGATAGCCGCGCACGAAGAACTGCACGATCGCGACGATCGCTCCGCCGGCGAGCAGCGAGCCGATGAGTGCGGCGAACACGCCCTCGAGAATGAAGGGCGTCTGAATGAAGCGGTTCGAGGCGCCGACCAGCCGCATGATGCCGAGCTCTCGCCGTCGGCTGAACGCGCTGAGGCGAATGGTCGTGGCGATGAGCAGCACAGCGGCGATGAGCATGAGCACGGCGAGGCCGATGGCCGTGTAGCTGGCGGCATTGAGGATGCCGAAGATCTGGTCGAGGTACTTGCGCTGGTCGACGACGCTCTCGACCCCCGCGAGCCCCGAGAGGCTCTCGATGAGCACGTCGGCGTTCGAGGGGTCCTTGAGGTTGACCCGGTAGCTCTCGTTGAGCATCTCGGGCTTGACGAAGGAGGCATACGAGCTGTCGCTGAGGAAGGTCTGAAAGTTCTGGTACGCGAGGTCGTGATCCTCGAACTCGTACCTCTGGATGTAGTCCTTCAGTTCCGGCGAGGTGAGCTGGGCCTCGACGGCGGCCTTCTGCTCGGCCGTCGCCTCCTCCTGGGCGCAGTTGCCGCTCGCCTCGGACTCGGTGCACAGGTAGACCGCAACCTGCGCGCGGTCATACCAGTAGCCCTTCATCTGCACGATCTGCAGCTGCAGCAGAATCGCCGCGCCGACGAAGGTGAGCGAGATGAAGGTGACGAGGATCACCGAGATGACCATCGAGATGTTGCGTCGGAGGCCGCTCGCGGCCTCGCCCATGACCAGTCCGAACCTCACTGCTGGCCCTCCGCGTTGCCGGCGAGCCCAAAGGTCTGGATCGGCATGGACTGCGTCTGGTAGCCGCCCTGCCGCTCGTCGCGCACGATCTGCCCGCCGATCAGCTCGATCACCCGCCGCTTCATCGAGTCGACGATGCCCGCGTCGTGGGTGGCCATGACGACAGTGGTGCCGCCGAGGTTGATGCGCTCGAGCAGCGTCATGATGCCCTGGCTGGTGGCGGGGTCGAGGTTGCCGGTGGGCTCATCCGCCAGCAGCACCGCCGGCTTGTTGACGATGGCGCGCGCGATCGCGACGCGCTGCTGCTCACCGCCGCTGAGCTCGTGGGGAAACCGCGCGGTCTTGCCTGCGAGCCCGACCATCTTGAGCACGTCGGGCACGGCCTCCTGAATGAAGCCCTTGCTCTTGCCGATCACCTGCAACGTGAATGCGACGTTGTCGAAGACGGTCTTCTGCGGCAGCAGGCGGAAGTCCTGGAAGACCACGCCGAGGTTGCGGCGAAAGTAGGGAACCTTGCGGCTCGAGAGCGTCGTCAGCTGCTGTCCGAGCACGTGGATGTCGCCCTTCGAAGGCTTCTCCTCACGCAGCACGAGCCGCAGAAAGCTCGACTTGCCAGAGCCGCTGGCGCCGACGAGAAACACGAACTCCCCCTTGAGGATCTCGAGGCTCACGTTGTTGAGCGCCGGCCGGGGGTTGCTGGTGTACAGCTTGGAGACAGAGTCGAACCGAATCATTGTCTTGAGCCTAGGCAGGGCCGTGCCTGTTGGCGCGCTGCGACACCCGAACTCAGCATCTGGCCATCGGCTAACCTCGGGCGCATGGCATTCACCTACCAGGTCGTCACCTTCAGCGAGTACTACCTCCGCGAGGACCACGCCAAGCCGGTGCCCCTTGTCGAGATCTCACGCGAGATCAACAACTACGTCGCCGCCGGCTGGGAGGTCTTCTCCATCGACTCGACCGCGGATGGCGGATTCACCCATAGCGTCGTCACATTTCGGGCAGAGCAGAAGGCCTAGTCCTCGATCGCGCGCTTTCGCCACTTGATGCCGGCGTTGATGAAGCCGTCGAGGTCGCCGTCGAAGACGATCGCCGGGTTGCCGACCTCGTGGCCGGTGCGCAGGTCTTTCACGAGCTGCTGGCCGTAGAGAAAGTACGAGCGCATCTGGTCGCCCCAGCTCGCCGTGATGGTGCCGGCGAGCTCCTTCTTCTTGGCCGCCTCCTCCTCGCGCTGCAGCAGCATGAGGCGGGTCTGCAGCACGCGCATGGCGACCGCGCGGTTCTGAATCTGCGACTTCTCGTTCTGCATCGAGACGACGATGCCGGTCGGAATATGGGTGATGCGCACCGCGGAGTCGGTCGTGTTGACGCTCTGACCACCGGGACCGGATGACCGGAAGACATCGACACGAATGTCGCCCTCCGGCACCTCGACCGCCGTCGCCTCCTCCATGATGGGGATCACCTCGACCGCCGCGAAGCTGGTCTGGCGCTTGTCGGCGGAGCCGAAGGGGCTGATGCGGGCGAGGCGGTGGGTGCCGGCCTCGACGCTGAGCGTTCCGAAGGCATAGGGCGCGTCAACCTCGAAGGTCGCCGACTTGATGCCCGCGCCTTCGGCGAACGACGTGTCGAGCACCTTCACCGGGTACTTGTGGCGCTCGGCGTAGCGCAGGTACATGCGCATGAGCATCTCGGCGAAGTCGGTGGCGTCATCGCCGCCGGCTCCGGAGCGGATCGTGACGACCGCGCCGCGATCGTCGTACTCGCCGTCGAGCAGGGTCTGCACCTCGAGGTCTCCGATGACCTTCTGCAGGGAGGCGAGCTCTGCGCGTGCCTCATCCGCGCTCTCCTGGTCGTCGCCCTCGATCGCCATCTGCACGAGCACGTTGAGGTCGTCGAGGCGGCGCTCGACGGCGACGATGCGGGCGAGCTCAGCCTGCGCGTGGCTGAGCGCGCTGGTGATCTTCTGCGCCTTCTCGGTGTCGTCCCACAGGTCGGGAACACCGGCCTGGGCGCTGAGGTCGGCGATCTGGGCGGTGAGCCGCTCCACGTCGACCACCGAGCGAATGTCGTCGAAGGTGGCGGTGAGTGTCGCGATCTCTGCAGCGATATCCAGGTCATTCATAACCCCGCGAGTCTACCGGGGTGGCCACGGGCGTAGCCTTGAGAGCGATGTCAGCAGCGCCCCCGTTCCGGTTTCGCTCCATCGCCCTATCCGCTCTGCTGCCGACGCTGCTCTTCTCCATCGGCGAGGGGGCCATTCTCCCCATCATCCCGATCATCGCCGACGACCTCGGCGCCTCCCTCGCGGTGGCTGGCCTTATCGCCGCGCTCATCATGCTCGGCGAGGTCGCCGGTGACATACCGAGCGGATGGGTGGTCGCCCGCGTCGGAGAACGCCCGGCCATGATCGGCGCGGCCGCCGTCTCGATCGTCGGGCTCGTCGTCGCCCTCGTCGCCCCGAACCTCGGCGCGCTCGCCATCGGGATCACGCTCATCGGGCTCTCGTCCGCGGTCTTCGCCCTCGCCAGGCATGCGTTCATGACAAGCTTCGTTCCCATCGCCTACCGTGCACGCGCGCTCTCCACCCTCGGCGGCACCACCCGACTCGGCTTCTTCATCGGCCCCTTCATCAGCGCGGGTGTCATTCACCGGACCGGCACCACGCAGTCCGTCTTCTGGATCTTCATCGTCGCCTGCCTCGCGGCGGTCGGCGCCCTGCTGCTCACCCGCGACCCCGCCGAGCAGCTCGCCGCCACACGCGCAGGCCAGGTGCTCGTCGAACAGGAGTCGCACGGCCTCTTTCGCACCATCTGGGCGAGCCGCGAGGTGCTCACGCGGGTGGGGGCCGGGGCGGCCCTGGTTGGGGCTATTCGCGCGAGCCGTCAGGTGATCCTGCCCCTGTGGGCGGTGTCGATCGGCATCCAAGACACCCAGACCGCCCTCATCATCGGCGCGGCCGGCGCCATCGACTTCGCTCTTTTCTATGCGAGCGGCCAGATCATGGACCGCTTCGGCCGCCTCTGGAGCGCCCTGCCCTCGATGATCGGTCTCGCTGCGGGCCACCTCGCCCTCGCCTTCACCCACGACGCCCCGAGCGCGGTCGGCTGGTTCATCGCCGCCGCCATGTTCATGTCGCTCGCCAACGGCATCGGCAGCGGCATTCTGATGACCCTCGGCGCAGACCTCGCCGACCAGAGCAACCCGGCCCCCTTTCTCGGCGCCTGGCGCTTCACCGGCGACGTTGGCAGTGCCGCAGCCCCGCTCGCGATCAGCGCGATCACCGCGGCCGCCTCGATCGCGGTGGCGAGCGGCTTCATCGGCGTGCTTGGGCTTGTCGGGGCGGGCATCCTGTGGCGGTACGTGCCGCGGTACTCAGTCAAACACTGAGCGAGCGACCGCCGTCACCTCGATCGGGATGCCCTCGGGCACGAGCAGGGAGACGACAGGGGGCGTCCAGTGAGCGCTGAGAGTGACCGTCGCACTGCGGCCGTCGACGGTTTCGGCGCGGTCGATGCGCAGCGATTGAAAGTCGCTGGGGGTGGTCGCGATGTAGGCGTTGACCGCGGCAGCGACATCCGCGCTCTCTAGGACGGGACGCGGACCGCTCGGGGTCAGTGAGACGGCGGTGAGCTCGAAGGCCTCCGCGCCGACGAGAGCGGCGCCGTCGGCGAGGGTGAAGAGGCGCTTGCGCTCCAGGTAGAGCGAGCTGGCTGCGACCACCAGCAGCACGAGAACCAGAGAGAGGAACCCGTAGAAGATGGTCAGCAGCAGGGTGGACCCCTCGTCGTCGTTCACCGGGCCTGTTTTCACCTGCTACCCCAGAAGCGAGACACCTGCTGCGTCGCCGTCGACGAGATCGGCACGCTGAGCGGCACGTCGAGGTCGAGTACGGGTGGCACCAGCGGGAGCACAACCGTCGTCGTCACCACCACCGTGACGAAGCCGCGCCGCTGCAGGCACTGGCTGGGCGTCGGCCGGCAGCTGACAGTCACCGTGACCGCGTCGGTGTCGAGGCCGTAGTCGGCGAGCGCGAACTCCACCGCCCGGCTCGCTGCAGCGTTGGCGTGGGCGACACTCGGCGACTGCACGTAGACGCGTGCGGCCTGCCGCGCGGCGCCCTCGACCGCGAAGGCTCCGGCCTGAATCGACGACATCGTCAGCACGAGGTAGACCAGCGGAAGCAGCAGCACCATCCCGGCGGTGATGAACTCGAGCGAAGCCGAGCCGTCATCGTCAGCACCGCTTCTGTCAGTCCAGCGTCTCGACCGCCGCATGGCCGCTCACCTCCAGCCCGCCCTCGATGCCGACGAGTCCGATGAGCGGCAGCGGGGTGCGCACCGTCACGATGGCAGCCGGATGCCCGAGGTAGCTGCCATAGGTCGCGGTCACGTCCTGCGCGTACCCCGGCCCCAGTGCCGTGCTCACGAGGTCGCGCGTGCGCTCGATGCCGTCGGCGAGGCTGTTGTCGGCGAGCGCGCCGAAGCGGGCGCCCTCGGCCGCGGCATCGGTGACGGTGTTTCGAATGTGCAGGGCAAGACCGAGTTGGATGACGGAGAGCGTCAGCACCGTCAGCAGCGCGCCGACCATGACGAACTCCGCGGCCGCCGAACCCGTGTCGTCGCGCCAGCCCGAAGCGCGCTGTCTAGAAGCCAACGACCCGGTCGATCGCCTGCTCGAAAACCGAGCTGAGCGCCGGTCCGGCGATCGCCCAGATGATGATGACGAGGCCGGCGGTCATGAGGGTGATCAGAACCCAGCCGGGCACGTCACCCGTATCTTCCAGCGCTACTCTCTTCGCAAGTGCCTTTACAGATCTCATGCTGCCAAGAGTGTCGTGCGCTCCTCGCTCTCGTGAGAAGTTTCCACACCCGATCGTGGCGCACGAGCCGTGAACCGCGGGCAGCACCCCCAGTTTGGGGGTACTTCGGGTGAGTGAGCATTGGCCTTCGCGGCACTCTGACATGATCAGCATGTGGCCGAGACCGCGATCGACCAGAGACCAAAGTTCGAGTTCGCTGATGGACTGCGTGCACTAGCCGCCCTGTCAGTCGCGCTGCTGCACGCGACACTCTTCACCGGATACCTCGGTGACGCAGAGCTCAATGCGCCCATAGCGTGGCGTGTGGCCCAGATCGGCTACTACGGCGTGCCCATCTTCATCGTTCTGTCGGGTTTCGTGCTCATGCTTCCGGTGGCTCGAACCGCAGGCCTCGAGCTTCGCGGGGGCTTTTGGGGGTTCATTGGCCGCAGGGCTCGGCGGATCCTGCCCCCCTACTACGCGTCTCTTCTGCTTTTTCTTGCGCTGATCCTGCTCATTCCCCTGATGCAGGACCCCTCAGGAACAGCGTGGGTGGGCAAGGTCCCCGTGACACCGGGCGGCCTGATCTCCCACGTGCTCCTCGTGCACAACCTCTCGGCGGAGTGGGTGTTCCAGATCAATGGACCGGCGTGGTCGATCGCCACAGAGTGGCAGATCTACTTTCTGATGCCGCTGGTGCTTCTGCCACTCTGGCGTCGCCTCGGGCCCTGGTGGACAGTTGCAATCGCGCTCCCTCCGGGATTTCTGCTGACCTACCTGTTTCCGCGCCTTGCCCCCGCGCACTTCTGGTACATCGGGCTGTTCGCCCTAGGCATGCTGGCCGCCTATCTCGCTGTGCGAGGAACGCGCTTCAAGCCCGCATGGCCCGCCGCCATCGTTACGGTGGTCGCGCTCGCATGGCTCTGGATCTTTCCCGCGAGTGCGCAGGCTCACAACCGGTGGAGCGAGACGCTGGCAGGCATTGCGGCGGCCCTCGTGCTGGTGTGGCTCGCCAACGCGTCCCTCGGAGGGCGCACGACGTGGTTGCACCGGATTCTCGAGACACGCATTCTGGTGTGGGTGGGGCTCTGGTCGTACAGCCTGTACCTCATTCACTCCCCTCTGCTCGCTCTCGCGAACCTGCTGCTGCTGCCCCTCGAACTGCCGACCTGGACCCATCTGGCGATCATGTGGCTTGTTGCGATCCCCGTCGCGGCCGGTGTCGCGTACCTCTTCCACCGCCTGGTTGAGCGGCGCTTCGCCACGAGCCACCAGAGCGCCGAGGTGCAGCGCAAAACACAGCGCCCGGACTCTCCCTGACCTGATACCGCCTCCCCGCGGCAGATACGAGTCGTGCGGCCGCGCGATCAGGTCGCTATCGGTCGACCGCCGCGAGAATCGCCTTTGCCAGCTCGGCCGGCTTGGTGAGCTGCGGCCAGTGGCCGGTCGGCAGGTCGACAAGCTCGTAGTCCTTGACCGCGGCGAGCTCGGCGGCGAAGGGGATGCCCGCGGCGATCCACTGCCGCATCTGCTCGCCGGGGAACTCGCAGCAGATCACCGTGATCGGCACGTCGTAGCGGCGCGGGTTGCTGAGCTTCTGCGGGTTCACCGCGACGCCGAGCGGTTCTGGAACCGCGATCGACCGAAAGTACGCGCGTAGGTCGTCGTCGAGGTCGGTGAGATCCGCGTCATCGAAGACAGACCAGTCGGGCAGAGGAATCTCGCCGTCGACGACCGGCAGCTCGTCATTGATGTGGTCGCCGTCGCCGAGCGGACCGCTGTCGACGTAGACGACGCGGGACACCGCATCCGGTCGCTGGTCGACGACGCCGTGGGCGATGGCCCCTCCCCCGCTGTGTCCAACGAGCACGACGCCCGCGGGCAGCGAGTCGACAACCTCGACGACAGCCGCGACGTGGTCGGCCAGGCCGATGCCGCTGCGGTCGGCGTCGGCAGAGTCCTTGCCGGGCAGGGTAAGCGGATGCACCGTGTGGCCGGCAGCGGTGAGCGCCGGGGTCACGTCTTTCCAGGAGTCGCCGTCGAGCCAGAAACCGGGGATGAGTACGAGGTCCATGCTTCGACGCTAGCGGCCGCCCCCGACATGGTCTACCAGCGTGTTCATCATGCGGTCGAGCACACCGAGCGACAGGCTCAGGTGCCCTTCGCCCTCGAGGATGGTCACGGTTGCCTGCGGCAGGTGGCTCGCAAACCACTGACCGTGCGATGGCGGAACCATGAGGTCGGCCGTTCCCTGCCAGAGGCTCGTCGGCACGGTGATCTCGTCGAGCGCGAAACCCCAGTCGTCGAGAAAGGCGAGGTCGTCGTCGAGCCAGCCGTCGATGCCGACGCGCAGCGCCTCGTGGAAGGAGGCGGCCATGTCCTCGCCGTATTCGTCGGTCAGCGCCGCGCGGTCGATCTCGGGCAGCAGGCTCGCCATCTCGGTGATGAGCTCGGCGGCCGTGGCATTCTGCAGGCCGGGACGCGCCGCGTCGAGATATGCGCGGATGCTGTGCTCGCCCTCGGCGGCTGCGCCGAACTCGTCGAGGTTGTCCTGCCCCATCCCCGCCAGAAAGTCGAGGTCGGTGGCGGTGCTCGGCCCCACCCCGGCGATGACGAGAGCCGCCTTCACCCCGTCGAGACGTGCGGCGCAGGCGAGCGTGTGCGGCCCGCCGCCCGACCAGCCGGCGATGTAGCTCTCGGTGGCGCCGATCGCTGCGAGTACTGCAGCGGTGTCGGCGACGACATCGACCACTCGGCGGTCGACCTTGCGAGTCGAGCCTCCATACCCTGGGCGCGAGAAGGTGACGAGGCGGAGTCCGCGCTCGTGCGCTGCTCGCTCGATGGCGCGGACGGGAACCACCGAGCCGGGAGTGCCGTGGTGGAAGACGAGGGGCGTTCCGCCCTCGGGGCCGCTGACGCGGTAGTCGAGCTGGCGGCCGTCGGGGAGGGTGAGTTCCATGCTCCATGGTCGCACTCAGAACCCCAGCTGCAGCACCATGATCCCCGGGAAGATCGCGAACGCGACGGTCGTCGGCAGAATCAGGAACACCAGCGGCACGAGCATCGCGACCTCCTTGCGCCCCGCCGACTCGATCAGCTCGCGCTTCGCCTGGTCGCGGGAGTCCTGCGCCTGCGCGCGCAGCACCTCGGCCAGCGGCGTGCCGCGTTCCAGCGCGACGGTCAGCTGCTCGACGAAGCGGGTGAAGGGCGGCAGGTCGAGCGCGGTTGCCGTGGTCGCCAGCGACTCCGCGAAGGGCACGCCGGTCGCCACCTCGCCGGTGACGAGGGAGAGCTCGCGGGCCAGCTCGCCGCGGCTGATTCGCGCGATGCGGCGCACGGCATCCAGCATGCCTTCGCCCGCCGAGAGGCTCAGCGTCAGAAACTCCAGCACGGTGGGCAGCTCGCTCGCCATGCGCGCCAGCCGGGCCTTCACCGCGCGCTGCAGCAGGTAGTCCCGCAGCACGAAACCACCAACGGCGAACAGGACGACGGTGCCCACCTGCGCGACGAGAGGCAGCGACTGCGCGCGGCCCGCTGCGATCGCGAGCACGACCCCGACCGCAGCGCCGATCGCGGCGTAGGCGAGCTGCCGCGAGCGGAAGTCGGGCACTGACATACCGCTCCCCGCCTGCCGCAGCCGCCGGGCAACTGTCTCTGACCCGCCGGCGAGGCGCCCGACGAGGTCGACGAGCGGCGCAACCAGCACGCCGAGCACCGGCAGCGGATCGCTGGGGCGCCGCGTGACGATCGCCCGAGCGTCGGAGGAGACGTCTTGCACGTAGGGCGCGACGCGCGAGGTGAGGCGTTGCCTGCCGAGTGACGGCACGAGGCTGAGCAGCGACCAGAGCCCGAGACCGAGGCCCAGTCCACAGGCGATGCCGAGGGCGACCATGGAGCTCACCGAAACCACCGCCGCTCTTCGGGGATGCGACCGACCGCGATCATGATGCGGTACGCCACGACCGTGACGACCAGCCCCGCGATGACGAGCACGGCCCCGGCAGACGAGTTGTAGGCGACGGCCGCCTCTGGCCGGGTGGCGAGCAGCAGCAGCACGATCCAGGGGGCCGCAACGCCGAGGCGAGCCGCGTTCACCACCCACGACTGGCGCGCCTCGACCTCCGACCGCAGCGCGGACTCCTGCCGCAGGTAGCTGGCGAGATTGCGCAGCACCGTCGTCAGTTCGCTGCCGCCGACTTCGCGCGACATCCGCAGGGTTTCTAGGATT
>JBIIAR010000050.1:0-10278 GCA_044239765.1 Microbacteriaceae bacterium | reverse complement strand
ATGACCCAGTCGGTCAGGGACAGTCCGGTCGATTCGTCCCAGAAGACAATGCCACCGCGACCCACGTTGCTGACCGAGTTGTGATCGATGCTGACCGCGTTGAATGAGTCGTTCTCCTGCTCGGCACGCACGACAATGCCGCCGTTGGAGTGGGCCTCGATTCCGTTGCACGTGAAGCAGCCGTTGACGTCGCTCACGGTGTTGTTGGTGATGGTGATGCCGTTGAGCGTTCCCGCACCGTTGTTGTAGACGAGGATGCCGTGGCGCTGGTACTTCCAGGTCGACTCCTCAAGACCGCCGAAGTTGTCGACGCCCGAGTTGCTCTTCACGGCGAGGCCGTTGATGGTCCAGTACTGCTGGTTGAGCAGGTAGACGGCGGCACCTGTGCCCCATCCACTCGCCAGGCTAGCCCCGTTGATGAGCGGCTTGGCCCCCGTGCCGTAGGCGCCGATCGTGATCGGCGCGCCAGCGGAACCCGACCCAAGCGGGTGCAACTGACCCGCCCAGGCCTGACCGCTCTTGAACAGAATCGAGTCGCCCGGCGCGAAGGTGGTGGCGTTCACCTTCGTCAGCGTCTTCCACGCGGTGCCGGTGGAGGTGCCTGCGGCAGAGTCCGACCCGGCTGTGGCGTCAATGTAGAAGGTCGTGGGAGCAGCCAGGGCCGGCGCTGCAGCGCCGGCGAGCGACGCGGCGAGGCCGATCGCGAGCGAAGCCAGAATGGCCAGTATTCGTCGTTGCGTCATTGCAATCCTCCTGTGGGCGCGCCCAGGGCACCTTTGCCAAAGCGCTTTTGCATATTGTTGCATCGCCATCCCCTGGCGTCAATACATCGGGTCGCCCAGCGGGCGCCTGACGCTCGACGCATCGCTCGCCGTGAGCAAGCGCACCATCAGCGGCAGCCAGTGCGACGTCGATGGTGGCGCGTCGGTCGCCATCACGAGCTGAGGTTCGATACGCGGTGAACGCGACCACCGTGGCCATCACCGACAAAAGCGATTTGGCATCTATGCTCGGTATCAGCGCGCGCGAAAGGACAGGGTGAGCATGGCTAATCGATCGGTGCGGCTCGTCGAGGTCGCGCGTGCAGCCGACGTGTCACTCGCCACAGCCTCGCAGGTGATGAACGGATCGGGACGCGTCGCAGCCGCCACGCGCGAGCGCGTGCTAGAGACCGCGCGCCGCCTCGACTACCGCCCCAACGCGCTCGCTCGGTCAGTCGCATCCGGTCGCAGCCACACCGTGGGGATCCTCGCGGAAAACGCCTCAGGCATGTTCTGTATGCCCGTGCTCGTCGGGGCCAACCGTTCTCTGAGCGCCGTCGACCTCGCGAGCACGCTCTACGACGCGGCCCACGACGTGAAGCTGCGTCGGGAACATGTGCGCCGACTGCAGGCTCGACACGTCGACGGCGTCGTCGTGATCGGCGAGGGAACCGACTCCCGCAGCACCTCGGTCTCGCATGAGTTCGCAGGACCTGTGATCTATGCGCTCTCGCGATCTGACGACCCGAGCGACACCTGCGTTCTGCCGGACGACGCGTTCGCAGGAACGCTCGCGGCGAACCACTTCGTCGAGCTCGGCCGCACCCGGGTCGTTCACGTGACCGCCGAGGCAAACCTGAACTCTGTGCAGGATCGTGAGCGCGGCCTGCGCGAGGGCCTCGCTGCCCACAGCCTGCTCCCCGCAGAGGTGCTCTACGGGTCGTTCACCCGGGGCTGGGGATTCACCGCAGCGCAGCGGTTGATCGACACCGGCACAATCGCAGACACCGATGCAATCTTCGCGGGCAACGATCAGATCGCGATCGGACTCGAAGCCCAGCTCTTGGCTGCAGGCATTCGGATTCCCGAGGATGTCGCGATCATCGGCGTCGACAATGCTGCTGGAATCGCGGGCAACCCCGATCCCTTTCTCACGACGGTCGACCTGAGGTTCGACGTCGTCGGATCCACAGCAGCAGATCTCGCGGTCGCCCGATTGGATGCAGCTCTTGATGCAGACGCCCCGACGATCGTCACGGTGCCCGGCGTGCTGGTGCCCGGCCGATCGACAATGGGCGGTGCCGCCGGTGAGCGCTCGTTGATCGTCGAGTCGCTCATCGGCTGAGCTCAGTCCTTGAGACCGGATGTCGCGCCGACGCCCGACAGTATCTGCTTCGAGAACACCAGGAATAGCAAGACGGGCACGATCGTAGCCAGAAACAGCGCGGCCAGGAAGATCGAGAGGTCGGTCACCTTTCCGACGAGGGGCAGCGCCACGGAGATGGGTTGCACAGAGGCATCGGCGAGCACGAGCGAGGGCCAGAGGTAGTCCTTCCAGGCCGCAATGATCGCGAGCAGGGCGACGACTCCGAGGATGGGACGCGAGAGGGGAAGAACGACGTACCAGAGCATCCGCAGATTGCCGACGCCGTCGATTCGCGCGGCCTCGATCAACTCCCGAGGTATCGATCGAAAGAAGCCGACCATGATGAGGATGCTGAACGCGTTCGCGGCGGCCGGCAGCCATACCGCCCAGTAGGTGTTCTGCAGGTTGATGCCAAAGGGCGGAAGGTCGAGCACGGTGAGGTAGAGCGGCACGAGCGAGACGATTCCAGGAAGGAACAGCGTCGCGAGGATGGCAGCACTGAGGATGCCCGCCCACCGCGGCTTGAGAATCGCGATGACATAGGCGGCCGAGCACGAGACGACAAGGTTGGCGATGCACGCCCCGACCGCGAAGATCACGGTGTTGACGAGGTACTTGCCGATGTCGACGGTTCCGAAGGCCTCCGCGTAGTTAGTCCACTCATCCGCGTGAAACCACACGGCAAACGGGTCGCGCAGTACTTCCTGGGTGGTGTTGAGTGACGCGAAGGCAAGCCAGACAAGCGGCCCCGCCCCCGCGACAATGACACCGACGATCACCGCCGCGTGCACCGCGCGCACGAGAAGACGGGTGCCGGGGCGAATCAGGTCGTGGCGGGAGATCAGCCCCCGCGACTCTCCCGCTATGAAGCGTGCCATCAGTCGTTCCAGCGTCTCGTCACGAGCAGGTACAGGGCCGAGAGGGCAGCAAGCACGAGCGCAAGAAGCACGCCAAGGGCGGTGGCGGCGCCGTAGTCACCTGACGTGAAGGCGTAGCGATAGAGCAGCAGCATGACGGTGACCGTGGCATTCTGCGGTCCGCCGCCCGTGAAGAGGTAGGGCTCCGCAAAGACCTGGGTCGCCCCGATCAGCTGCAGCAGAAGCATGATCAGTATCACCGAGCGCAGCTGGGGCAGCGTGACGTGCCAGACGCGCGAGGCGATGCCTGCGCCGTCCAGCTCGGCCGCCTCATACAACTCGGGGCGCACGGAGGTGATTGCCGCGAGGTAGATGAGTGTTGCGGTGCCCGCCCCTGCCCATGTCGCCTCGAGCACGATGGAGGGCATGGCAGATGCTGCGGCGTTGAGCCACGGCAGCGGCCCGATGCCCACAGCTGCGAGAAGGCTGTTGAAGAGCCCCGACTCGCTCGGGTCGTAGAAGACCTTCCAGAGCAGGATCGCCACCACGGGCGGAACGATCACCGGCAGATACGCCAAGAACGAGACGAGCCGGCGCGAGCGCTCACGAAAGGTCGACACGATGACCGCGAGGGCGATCGGCAGCGGAAAGCCGAAGACGATGGCCAGTGCGGTGAAGAGCAGCGTGTTGCCGACAGCGGTCACCAGCAACGGATCGGCAAGAACGTACTCAAAGTTCGCCAGGCCGACCCAGGTGGGATCTGCCACGAAGTTCCAGCGCTGGAAGGCCATCGTTATGCCCTGAATGAGCGGCTTCCACGAGAAGTAGCCGAAGACGACGAGCACGGGAATCGCGAGGGCGAGCGCACTCAATCCGCCGCGACGACGCCATCGCACGATGTGATGGATGACGCCGGGCGTCCTTGCGGTCGGTGCACTCATGGGTATCTCCTGGTTCGGTGGTCGGGACCGCCTGGTTCGGCCCCGACCACCGGGTCTATCAGCGGGCGAGCTTGGCCTGGACTGCTGCGGCAGCCTCGGTCACGAGCGCGTCGACATCCGCGTTCTCATCCGTGAGTACAGCTTGCACGACCGGATCGAGCGCCGCGTAGAGCTCCTGGGCGTTGCTCTTCGGCTCGGGAACTACGGTCTGGCTCGGTGCTCGATTGAGGTAGGGCTGGAAGTTGGCCGTCGGCACGTTGTTGAGATCCGCAACCCACCCGAGGTAGGTCGCGTACTGCTCATCACTCACCGGCGAGAGTCCCGGGATGGCCACGGCCGTGCCCTGCTCTACCTTGATCTGTGCGTCGGCGAGCGCCGCCTCCTTCGAGCGGTACTTCTCGAGCTTGTAGAAGTCGATCCACTCCACAGCAGCAACCTTCTCGGCTTCTGTGGCCTTGGCGTTGACGATCTCGACGTTGCCGCCCGACAGGGTGACGGTGTCGCCGCCGTCCGGGGTCGGCAGGGTCGTGAACCCGAAGTCCTCGGAGGGCATACCGAAGACCTCGACGATGGGCTGGTAGGCAAGCGACTGGATCACGAACATCCCCACCTCACCGGCAGCAAAGGTCTGCGCAATGTCGGCAGAGCCGAGGAGGAAGTTGGAGCCCATCGAGTTGTCTTCCCACCGCATCGTGTGCAGCAGGTAGAGAGCGTCGCGCGTCTCGTCAGAGTCGAAGGTGACCTCGGTGCCCTCCTCGTTCTCCATGGTGCCGCCGAGGCTGTAGACCTGGGAGCTGAGAATCCAGCCGCCCTGGTTGTCCTTGGTCAGCTGGGCGAAGCCGGTCTTTCCCGTCGCCTCGGAAATGGCGGCGGCAGCGGTGCGCACCTCGTCCCACGTGGTGGGCGGGTTGTCGGGATCGAGGCCCGCCTCCTCGAAGAGCGAGCGGTTGTAGGCGAGGCCGAGCGCGTAGGCGTCCGTCGGGATTCCGTACACCTGGCCGTCCGCGTCTTGCGCAATCTCGAGGGTCGAGGCGTTGAGCTCGTCAGAGAGCCCGGTTGTCTCGAGCGCCGAGGTGATATCGGCAACCTGTCCGCGCTGGATGAGGCTGCCCATATCGGTGAACGGAACGCCGAACACGGTCGGCAGGTTGCCGCCGGCGAGCTGGGCAGCAAAGGTCTCAGGATCCCACGTTGCCTCGGAGGTCTCGATAGTCCACTGCGGGTGAGCGGTGCGGAACGCCTCGACCTTCTCGGTGAAGTAGGCGAGTTCGGCCTCCTGGCTCGCGGGCGGCTGGTTGCCGATCGTGATGGTGACCTCTTGCTTGTCAAAGTCCTCGGCAGTGGGGGCGCTCGTGCATGCCGTGAGGCCGGCAAGGGCCAAGGCTGCCGTCGCGGCCACGGCCCAGCGGGTGTGTTTCATCGTTGAAACCTTTCTTATCGCGTCGTTGCTGTGATGACTATCGGGTGGTACGTTTTCCCAACGCTGCCAAAGCGCTTTATCACCTTGGCTGAGATGAGCATCGCCCCTCGCAGGCGACAAGTCAAGCCGAACAGACAATTTCGCCGGAATCCGGCTCGAAAGGAAGCTCCATAGTGTTGAACAGGCACATCCTCTCTCACGGCTGGACCGGCCGACTTACCGCAGGGGGCCCCGCCGTCGCAGACGACCGCTTGGCCGGGTTCGCGGCCACCGTGCCGGGGTCGGTGCACTCCGACCTCATCGCAGCCGGGCTCATTCCTGACCCCTTCGACGGCGACAACGAGCACCTGCTCTACTGGATCGGCGATGCCGACTGGAGCTACCAGACCACCTTCGATGCGCCGGCAACCGGATTCGATCGCACCGACCTCGTATTCGAGGGCGTCGATACGGTCGCGAGCATCGTGCTCAACGGTGTCGAGCTCGCCCACACCGAAAACATGCATCGTACCTACCGGTTGCCCTCCGACCTTCTCGAGACGGGCAACAGGCTCGACGTGCATTTCACGTCACCGCGCCGCTTCGGCGCCGAGCGCCGCGACGCGTACGGCAAGCGCCCGAGCGCCTACAGCGAGTACCCGCCGTTCATTCGCAAGATGGCCTGCGACTTCGGATGGGACTGGGGCCCCGATCTAGCAACCTCGGGCCTCTGGCGACCCGTCGCGATCGAGAGCTGGAGCACCGCCCGCATCGCGAGCGCACGGCCCGTCGTCTCCATCACGGGCGACGCGGGCACAGTGCTGCTCGAGCTGGAGGTCGAGCGCGCCGGCAGCTCTGGCGAGCTGGCGGTGCGGGTGGCCGTGGGCGATGTCACCGTCGAGGGGGTTGTCGCCGCGGGCGAGAATCGCGCGAGCATCCGCATCGATGTTCCGCATGCCCGCCGTTGGTGGCCCCGCGGGCTCGGCGATCAGGCCCTGTACCCGATCAGCGCAGCGCTTTCGTCGGCGGGCACGCCCCTCGACAGCTGGAACTCGCGTATTGGCTTTCGCGACATTGTCGTCGAGCAGCCGGAGGACGCCGATGGCGAGGGCAGCGCATTCCGTCTCGTGGTCAACGGCGAGCCGCTGTTCGTGCGCGGCGTGAACTGGATTCCCGACCACGCGCTCGTAGCGACGGTGACTCGCGAGCAGTACGCAGCGCGTCTGAGCCAGGCCGCAGAGCTTGGCGCGAACCTCATCCGAGTCTGGGGAGGCGGATCCTTCGGCACGGACGACTTCTACGAGGAGTGCGACGAGCAGGGGCTGCTGGTGTGGCAGGACTTTCTCTTCGCCTGTGCCGCTTACGCAGAGGAGCAGCCGTATGCGAGTGAGATCGAGGCCGAAGCCCGTGACAACATCGCCCGCATCATGCCGCACCCGAGCCTTGCGCTCTGGAACGGCAACAACGAGAACGTGTGGTTCTGGTTCATCCACGACTGGGAGACCGTGCTTGAGGGCAAGACGTGGGGCGAGGGGTTCTACTTCGATCTGCTCCCATCACTCGTTGCCGAGCTCGATCCCCAGCGGTTCTACCTCGCCGGCAGCCCCTACTCGGGTGCCCGCGAGCGCCAGCCCAACGATCCACGTCGTGGGGTAGTGCACTCCTGGATTCCCGGCGACTACCGCGAGTACACCGAGATCGAGCCACGATTTGTCTCCGAGTTCGGGTTTCAGGGCCCGCCCACGAGAGCGCTCTTCGACTCCGCAGTGCACGACGACGACCCGCACCCGTTCAGTCCTGGCGTGGCACAGCACCAGAAGGCGGTATACGGCACCGAGCGCATCGAGGACGTCATGCGCGTGCACCTCGGCGTGCCGACCGATTTCGACGAGTGGTACTGGCTTGCCGAGTTGAATCAGGCTCGAGCGGTGGGGTTCGGAATCGACTACTTCCGTTCGCTCTCACCGTGGTGTCGCGGCACAGTTGTCTGGCAGCTCAACGACTGCTGGCCCGTGATCTCGTGGTCGATGATCGACTCCGCTGGCCGGTGGAAGCTGGCCGCCTACGCGATGCGCCGCGCGTTCGCCGACCGCGTCGCGACCCTCCAGGTTGGCGACGGCACCGCGCGAGCGTCCTTCGGCAACGAGCAGCGCGAGCCCTGGACCGGTCTCGCGACACTGGAGCGCTGGAGCACGACGCAGCGGCTCTCGCACTCCGAGATCGTGGTGTCGGTCGACCCGCACACGACGCAATGGGTCGACCTCGGCCCGCTCGCGACCGATGAGCTGCTCGTGCTGACGGTCGACGGGATTCGGGCGACCGTGCTCGGCGGAGTCGACCGCGACTTTCGCGATGCACCGGCGCAGTTTCAGCTCACCGTGGCCCCCGCGCACGAGGGCGTTGCCATCACCGTTACCGCGCAGAGCATTCTGCGCGAGACCTCGCTTCGCCTGGACGCACTCGACGCGGATGCCCACAGCGACCGCAACCTGGTGACGCTGCTGCCCGGCGAGAGCGAGACCTGGAACGTGCAGACCGCATGTCCCGAGCGCTTTACCGTCGAAGCGCTGCACGCCGCCGTGCGTGTCGCTCGGGCCACCGAGCACCCGGTCGGCAGCTGACCCAGAGAAGGCGGTGGCGGGCGCAGAGCGCCTGCCGCCGCCCCTCAGGAGTCGAGCGCCTCGCTGATCGCGGCGAGAATCCGGGTCGTGCGAGGGTCGAGGGAGCCGACGGGTGGGTACAGCATGCGCTGGCTGACGTATCCAAACGAGACGCCTGACCCGAGGTGCGCAAAGCCAAGGCGCCCGCCCATGCCCGAGTGCCCGAACGAGCCGAAGCCGAGCATGGGGTTCTCGTAGTTGCTGATCTCGAAGCCGAGACCCCACAGCTGCGGCACGCCCGACTGCCAGGGGTCGGCACTGGTGCAATCGGGCTTGCGGATGCCCGCCGCCTGGTCGCTCGCGGCTTCGGCCACGATCGCCTCACCGAGCAGTCGCACTCCATCAACGGGCTGCAGGCAGGCCGCGTACATTCGCGCCACAGAACGCGCATTGGTTACGACGTTGCCCGCGGGAATGCTGGCGGCACGAAACGTGGGCTGGTTGAAAGGCTCGGATCCGAGAACGCCATCATTCCGTCGAAACAGTGGCAGAAGCTGCGCCGCTGAGAGGGCGACAGCTCGGCAGATTCCGGGCTCCGCAGGAATCTCGACGACAGGCCCCGCATCGACGTCGTCGGTGATCGACGGCAGGTACTGGTGCTCGACCGTGGCGGGCTGTCCAACCCAGAGGTCAAGGCCGAGCGGGTGCGCAATGTGCTTCTGCACGTACTCGTCGAAGGACAGCCCGCTCACGCGGCGCACAACCTCTCCCACCAAGAATCCAAAGCTCAGGGCGTGGTACGCGAAAAACCTCGACGTGTCGTACTGCGGCGCCTGAGCCGCGAGCGTGGAGGTCACGAGCTCCCAGTCGGTGACTCGCGTGAGCGGTTCGAGTTCGATCACGGGCAGGCCCGCACGATGCGACAGCAGCTCGCGCACCGTGATGCGATCCTTGCCGGCCGTCGCGAACTCGGGCCAGTAGAGCGACACGGGCGCGTCGAGGTCGACAAGTCCGCGCTCAACGAGCTGAAGCAGAGCGATCGCTGCCACGCCCTTGCTGACCGAGAATGCGATGGTCACGCTGTCACGCGCGAAGGCGGATCCGCTGAGCGGGTCGGTGCCGCCCCAGAGGTCGACAACGGTCTCTCCCCCGACAGAGACCGCGAGGCTCGAACCGCCGTCATCCAGGCCGGATTCGAGGTTCTCCACGAACGCATCCCGCACCGACGACCAACCCGTAGCGACAACTCCGTCATACATGGCTATAGTCTATGCACAAATGCCAAAGCGCTTTAGCCCCCAGCCCACCGTCGTGCGCGTCACCATCGACAGCGACACCGGATCGCCGTTCGTCGCGCGCGCGGAGCCGCGGCTGTCATGGGTGACTCAGGCACTCGACTGGGAGCAGCAATCTGCGACCATCCGCCTCGTGCGCGACGGCGAAGAAACGGAACGCACCCTCGAGGGCTCGAGCTCGGTGGATGTCGCGTGGCCGTTCCAGCCACTTCGCCCGCGCGAGACGATCGTCGCGAGAGTGCGCGTGCACGGCACTAACGGCATCGACTCCGACTGGAGCGACCCCGTCGAGGTCACCGCCGGCTTTCTCGCTGAGGGTGAGTGGATCGCCGACTTTCTGTCGGATGGCGCCGGGCCGTCACGGTTCAGCGGCGCGTTCGATGTCGATGGCACCGTCGCGCGCGCGACTCTCTACGCAACCGCCCTCGGGGTCTTCGCCGCTGACCTCAATGGCAGGCCGGCGAGCAACGACGTGCTTCCGCCCGGCTGGACGGCGTACCGCCATCGGATCACCCACGAGACCTGGGACGTAACGGACGCGGTGGGCCCCGGCGCCAACACCCTCAGCCTCACCGTCGCGGGTGGCTGGCACACCGAGTCGTATGGCTTCGGCGACGACCACTCCCCGTTCTACGGCGACACCGCGAGCGTGGCCGCTCAACTGCTTCTCGAGTTCGACGACGGCAGCAGCCGGTGGGTGCGCACGGGTGACCAGTGGATTGCCTCGTCCGTCGGCCCACTGGTCTCGAGCGGAATCTACGATGGCGAGCACGTCGATGCGACCCGGCAGTGGACGAACTGGCACGCGGCTGCAGTCGTGGCTGACGATCGCGTACCCCGAGCGAGAACGGCGCCCCCGGTGCGACGGCACGAGAGTCTGCCCGTGAGGGAGGTCATCGTGACTCCTGGCGGAGCGACCGTGCTTGATTTCGGCCAGAACCTCGTCGGCCGGGTGCGCTTCACCTCCCGCGTCCGCCCGGGGGGCGTCACGACCCTCCACCACGCCGAGGTGCTCGAGCACGGCGAGCTCGCCCTGCGTCCGCTGCGTCGAGCGCGGGC
>JBIIAR010000355.1:0-2642 GCA_044239765.1 Microbacteriaceae bacterium | reverse complement strand
GGCGAGGTGACCGCGAGCAGCGTCGAGCAGCTGGCCGGAGAAGAGCGCGTCTCAGAGATGGCGCGTCTGCTGTCGGGGCTCAGTGACTCCGAGTCGGGGCTCGCACACGCCCGCGAGCTGCTCGATCTGGCGCGCGCCCCGCGCTGACCGTCTCGCTCGTCCTTTGCTCAGGGCCCGGCTAATCGGCACTGTGCCGCGTCCGATGCCGACTGCACCTGCGCAGACATGCCGTGACAATCCGGGCAGCATTTCCACCGTCGGTGGAGATAGGATGGAACCCCGTGGTGGATACTTCTGCAGAGCAGATTACAAAGCATATTTTCGTTACGGGTGGCGTCGTCTCCTCCCTCGGCAAGGGCCTCACGGCCGCGAGTCTCGGTAATCTCCTTACCGCTCGTGGGCTCCACGTGGTCATGCAGAAACTCGATCCATATCTGAACGTGGATCCCGGAACCATGAACCCGTTCCAGCACGGCGAGGTCTTCGTGACCGACGACGGCGCAGAGACCGACCTCGACATCGGCCACTACGAGCGCTTTCTCGACATCAACCTCAGCCAGGCGGCGAACGTCACGACCGGGCAGATCTACTCGAACGTGATCGCCAAGGAGCGCCGCGGCGAGTATCTGGGCGACACCGTGCAGGTCATTCCGCACATCACTGACGAGATCAAGCGCCGCATGCGCCTGCAGGCGACCGGGCCGTTCAGCGACGAGAACCCGCAGCCCGACGTCATCATCACCGAGATCGGCGGCACCGTCGGCGACATCGAGAGCCAGCCCTTCATCGAGTCGGCTCGCCAGGTGCGCCACGAGCTCGGCCGCAAGAACGTCTTCTTCGTGCACGTCAGTCTCGTGCCGTTCATGAACGCGTCGGGGGAGCAGAAGACCAAACCCACCCAGCACTCGGTGGCCGCGCTGCGCTCCATCGGAATTCAGCCGGATGCGCTGGTGCTGCGCAGCGACCGCCCGGTCAGCGAGTCCAACAAGCGCAAGATCGCCCTCATGTGCGATGTCGACGAGGACGCCGTTGTGAACGCCGTTGACGTGCCGAGCATCTACGACATCCCGACGATGCTGCACGATCAGGGGCTCGACGCCTACATCATCGACAAGCTCGGCCTCGAGACCGACGAGGTCAACTGGGACGGCTGGCGCGAGCTGCTCGAGACGGTGC
Source organism: Microbacteriaceae bacterium (assembly GCA_044239765.1). GTDB lineage: Bacteria > Actinomycetota > Actinomycetes > Actinomycetales > Microbacteriaceae > Conyzicola. The sequence continues at coordinate 1,466 of JBIIAR010000355.1, read as the reverse complement.
ACGACCCCAAGCACGAGGTCACGATCGGCCTGGTGGGCAAGTACATCGACCTGCCCGACGCCTACCTCTCGGTGACCGAGGCCCTCAAGGCCGGGGGCTTTGCCAACCAGGCGAAGGTCACGGTCAAGTGGATCGCCTCTGACACCTGCGAGACCCCCGAGGGGGCTGCGAAGCAGCTTGCCGAGGTCGACGGCATCTGCGTGCCCGGAGGCTTCGGCGTGCGGGGCATCGAGGGCAAGCTCGGCGCTCTCAAGTTCGCCCGCGAGAACGGAATCCCCACCCTCGGGCTGTGCCTCGGACTGCAGTGCATGGTCATCGAGTACGCCCGCGACGTGGTGGGCCTGACCGGCGCCTCGTCGAGCGAGTTCGACCCCGACACCGAGTTTCCCGTCATTGCGACGATGGCAGAGCAGGTTGATATTCTCAGCGGAGGAGACCTCGGCGGCACCATGCGCCTCGGGCTCTACGAGGCGCAGCTGCAGTCTGGCTCGATCGTCGAGGGTGTCTACGGTTCGCCCACCATCAGCGAGCGTCACCGCCACCGCTACGAGGTGAACAACCACTACACCGATCAGATTGCCGAGGCGGGCCTCGTGTTCTCCGGCCGCAACGCAGAGCACGGTCTCGTCGAGTTCGTCGAGCTGCCCTCCGCCGTGCACCCGTTCTACGTCGGCACCCAGGCGCACCCCGAGCTGCGGTCGCGCCCGAACCACGCGCACCCGCTGTTCCGAGGCCTCGTGACTGCGGCACTCGACCGTCAGGCGGCCAGCCGCCTGTTCGAGGTGCCAGAGCCGACGGATGCCTGAGCCGCTAGCGGACGAACCCGCCGACTTCGCGCTGACCGACCGTGAGGTCATCGGCGCCGGGCGCTTCTTCTCGCTCGTGCGCGAGACCCTCAGCTACGGCGGCACCGAGATCGCACGGGAGTTCATGGAGCACCCGGGGGCCGTCGCGGTGCTCGCGCTCGACGACGACGATCGGGTGCTGCTGATCCAGCAGTACCGCCACCCGGTGCGCTCGCGGGAGTGGGAGCTGCCGGCTGGACTGCTCGATGTGCCCGACGAGCCCAGGCTGCTTGCCGCGCAGCGCGAGCTTGCGGAAGAGACCGGCATGGCGGCCGCCGAGTGGCACCAGCTCGTCGACCTCGCGACCTCCCCGGGCGGCAGCAACGAGATCGTCACCGTCTTCCTCGCGCGCGGCCTTGTCGAGGTGGCAAGCGACTACGTGCGCGACGGCGAGGAAGCCGACATCGAGGCGCGCTGGGTGCCGATCGACGATGTTGCCGACGCGGCATCCGCGGGCAGACTGCGCAACGGCATCCTCATCGCGGGAGTCTTTGCTGCGCTCGCCGCGCGGGCGTCGGAATGGCGCACCCTGCGCCCGCTTAACACGTGACGTAATCCATGAGCAATAGTTCTTATTAGGCAAGTGGAACCGATAGTCTCCTAGCAGGCACGGTCGGCGCC
>JBIIAR010000049.1:0-10314 GCA_044239765.1 Microbacteriaceae bacterium | reverse complement strand
AGAACGGGCAGGGTGTCGTCGTAGAGACGCCAGCCGCGGCGGTAGTGCTCGACGAATCCGGCGAACCAGGCGTCCGCATCCGCGTCGTCGCTGAGGTCGATCGCGTGGGGCTCGACGAAGCCGCGGGCGCGGGCGCGGCGCATCGGCTGGTAGCCGAGCTCGCCGCCGAGGTAGCGGTGGTAGTGGTGCTCCTCGAGGGCGACCCAGCGGGCGAACTCTGTGGCATCGTCCCCCGGCAGCCCGAGGGCCGCGCGGTGCGCGGTTACCCCGTGCTCGACCGCGGCGGAGTGCGCGAAGAGGGTGTCGTCGAGGTCGAAGAGCACCACGTCGGTGGTCACAGCGGCCACCCGCTCGCGGGCTCGCGGGGGTCGGTGTGCAGCAGTGAGGCAACCCAGCTGTCGACCCGCTGGTCGCGCAGCTCGAGGCCCCGTCGGCGGGTGCCCTCGAAGACGAAGCCGTTGCGCTGCACCGGGATGGCCGAGGCCGCATTGCCGGCGACCGCCTGCCAGCTGAGCCTCTCGAGACCCATGACGGCGAAGCAGTGCGTGGCGAGCATCCCGATGGCCTCGGTCATGACGCCGCGGCCTCGGTGCGGGGCGCCGATCCAGTAGCCGAGGTCACCGGATCCGATCTCCTCGTGCCGCAGCTCGAGCGCGCCGACCAGCGCGCCGTTCTCGCGGATCGCCCAGAGTCCGAGCGCTGGGCTGATCGCCGCCTCGGCGGCGTATTTGCCCGTGTAGTGCTCGGCGTGCACCCGCGTGTAGGGCACCGGCACGGGAATGCAGCGCTGCAGCTCTGCGTCGTCGACGTAGGTGTGAACGAGGTCGGTGTCATCCGGGCCGAAGGCATCGAGTACGAGCCTCTGCGACGAGAGCACCGCGGGGATCATGCGCGGGGCAGGAATCCGACGCGGTCGTAGACCTTCGCGAGGGTGGCGTCGGCGATCTCGGCGGCGCGGTCCGCGTTGCGGGCGAGGATGCGGTCGAGCTCGGCGGGGTCGTCTAGCAGCTCGAGCGCGCGCGCCCGGATGGGCCCGAAGGTCTCGGTGACGACCTCGGCCAGGGCCTTCTTGAAGTCCCCATAGCCGCTGCCGGCGAAGCGCCCCTCGAGTGCCTCGATCGTCTCGCCTGACAGCACGGAGAAGATCGTGAGCAGGTTCGAGATGCCCGGCTTCGCGGTCTGGTCGAACTTCACCACTCCGTCGCTGTCCGTCGTCGCCGACATGATCTTCTTCGCGCTCTTCGTTGCCTCCTCGAGCAGCCAGACCACACCCTTCTCATTGGATGCGGACTTGCTCATCTTGTTGCCCGGCTCCTGCAGGTCGTAGACCTTGGCGGTCTCCTTCTGAATCTGCGGCTCTGGCAGCACGAAGGTCTCGCCGAAGCGGGTGTTGAAGCGGTTGCCGAGGTCGCGGGTGAGCTCGATGTGCTGGCGCTGGTCCTCGCCGACGGGTACGACATCCGCGTCGTAGAGCAAAATGTCGGCCGCCTGCAGCACCGGGTAGGTGAAGAGGCCGACGTTCGTGCCGTCAGAGCCCTGCTTCTGTGACTTCTCCTTGAACTGGATCATGCGGCTGGCCTCGCCGAAGCCGGTGATCGTGTTCAAGACCCAGGCGAGCTGCGGATGCGCGGCGACGTGCGACTGCACGAACAGGATCGAGTGGTCGGGGTCGATGCCGGCCGCGATGTACTGCGCCGCCGTGCGCCGCGTCGCCTCGCGCAGCGCGGTCGGGTCCTGCGGCACGGTGATGGCGTGCAGGTCGACGACGCAGAAGACGGCGTCGTGCGTGACCTGCAGCTCCTTCCACTGCAGAAGGGCGCCGATGTAGTTTCCGATGTGGAGGGAGTCGGCGCTCGGCTGCATGCCAGAGAAGAGGCGGGGCTTGGTGCTCATGACTCCAGATTAGAGGGCGTAGTCCACCACGACCGGCGCGTGGTCGCTGAAGCGCTGCTCATACGATGCGGCGCGATCGATCGTGTAGTGCTTCACCGTCGCAGCGAGCTCTGGCGTGGCCACGTGGTAGTCGATGCGCCAGCCGGAGTCGTTGGCGAAGGCCTGGCCGCGGTTGGACCACCAGCTGTAGGGGCCGTCAACCTCGCCCGCCCACTGTCGGCCGATGTCCACCCATCCGAGTCCGGGCCCGGTGGTGCCGTCGACGCCGGTGACCTGCTCGCCGGCGGGGCCGAAGAAGCGGTCGAAGTAGGCGCGCTCCTTGTCGAGAAAGCCGGCGCTCTTGCGGTTGGTCTTCCAGTTCTTGATGTCGAGCTCGCGGTGGCCGACATTGAGGTCGCCCATGACCACAGCGAGCGGGTTGTGGGCGCGCAGCTCGGGAAGCCTCTCGGTCATCGCATCGAGAAACTTGTACTTCTCGACCATCGACTCCGGCTTCTCGACGTTGCCAGAGTGCACGTAGGTGCTGACGACCGTGACAATCTGGTCGCCGTCGATCTCGTAGTCAGCCTCGAGCCAACGACCAGCGCTGTCGAAGTCGTCGGCGCCGAGGGTGACGCGGTGGATGCTGGCCTTGCGCCGCGAGGCAAGGGCGACGCCCGCGTAGCCCTTCTTGGTGGCTGCGTCATGCAGGATGTCCCACTCCGCACCGAGCAGGTCCTGCACGATCTCGGTGGTCGCTCGCACCTCCTGCAGGGCAAGGATGTCGACGTCGCGCTGGTCGAGCCAGGCGGCCATGCCGTTCTTGAACGAGGCACGGATGCCGTTGACGTTGACGGATGCGATGCGTAGGGGCTTGGCCATGCGATCGATCCTAGCTAGGCCTTCCGACGTCGCCGGAACAGCCGCCGTAGGCCCGTGGGGTTGCGCTCCTTCTCCTCCTCGATGGCCTCCTCCTGCGCCTCGGCGAGGGCCCGCGCCTTGGCCTCGGGGTCGAGGAGGATGCCGCGATCGGCGACATCCACGGCAATCCACGAGGCGCCGAGCAGGATCACCTGGCAGCCGAAGTTGAGAATGATCAGCAGGCCCGCGATGACCGCGAAGGGCGCGATGAGCGGGTTGTTCGAGGCCCCGCCGATGAGGGCGGTTCCACCGAGCTGCAGCGCGGTGAGCCCACCGGCGCCGATGAGCACTCCCGCGCGCAGCCGGCTGAATGGAATGGGGATGCCCGCGAGAAAGCGGTACAGCGCGAACAGGATGACCGACCCGAGCAGGAACATCAGCGCCGCAGTGACGATGCGGCCGACGACGAACGCGAAGTCCGAGTCGCGCAGCCCCGCGAGATCCAGCAACCAGCCGGATGCCTGGGTGGCACCGACAGACAACGCCACGAACACGATGAGGGCGACCCCGAACACGAGCCCGACGAGCAGGTCGGTGACCTTGAGCAGTGCGAAGTTCGTCTTCGGGTTCGGAAGGTCGAAGATGGTGCGCACCGACGAGCGGGCCGAGTCGAGCCAGCCGAGGGCGGTGACGAGGAGTCCGACGAGGGCGATGGCGGCGGCGAAGGTGAAGCCCCCTGCCGAGAGCAGCACCTCTGGGTCGATCGCGCCGTCGCCATCCGTGCCGATGAGGCCAGGCACCACGTCAGAGAGCGCGTCGATGAGGGACTGGCGCAGCACCACATCGCCGGCGAGAACGATTCCGGCGACGGAGAAGCCGACCCACAGCGCGGCGAAGCCGGCGAAGAGACCCTGGTAGGCGAGACCGCTGGCCAGGATCGGCCCGCGCTTCTCCGAGTAGTTCACGAAGACGCGCACCACGCGCAGCTTCTGAACCCGGGCGATGAGGTCGGCTATGCGCTGCTTCATCTGTTCAGGGTACGAGGTATCGGAACGTCGAGAAGAGTCTTGCGTGGGGGCTTTCCCACGTGCTTATAGTGCCTCGGCAGATGGCGCAGTGCGCCATCGCCTGCGGCGATCTTGCTGGGAAAAGCTACGCTTTTCCGCGCATGATCGCCTGCTTGACCTCGGCGATGGCCTTAGTGACCTCGATGCCGCGGGGGCACGCCTCGGAGCAGTTGAAGGTGGTGCGGCAGCGCCACACGCCCTCCTTGTCGTTGAGAATGTCGAGGCGAACGCCGGCACCCTCATCGCGGGAGTCGAAGATGAAGCGGTGCGCGTTGACGATCGCGGCCGGCCCGAAGTACTGGCCGTCGGTCCAGAAGACCGGGCAGCTCGAGGTGCAGGCAGCGCAGAGGATGCACTTGGTCGTGTCGTCGAAGCGCGCGCGCTCGACGGGGCTCTGCTTGCGCTCCTTGCCGTTCTTGACCTCGCCCGCCATGAGGAAGGGGTTGATCTGGCGGTAGGACTCGAAGAAGGGCTCCATGTCGACGATGAGGTCCTTCTCCAGCGGCAGGCCCTTGATGGCCTCCACATAGATGGGCTTCGAGATGTCGAGGTCCTTGATGAGGGTCTTGCAGGCGAGGCGGTTGCGGCCGTTGATGCGCATCGCGTCGCTGCCGCAGACACCGTGGGCGCAGCTGCGACGGAAGGTCAGCGATCCGTCCTGCTCCCACTTGATCTTGTGCAGCGCGTCGAGGATGCGGTCGGTCGGGTACACCTCGACGTCGAAGTCCTGCCAGCGCGGCTCGTCGTCCACATCGGGATCGAAGCGACGGATGATGAGGGTCGCCGTGAAGGTTGGCACCGTCTCGGGCACCGCGGGCTTGTCGAGGACTGCGTTGGACATCAGTACTTTCTTTCCATCGGCTGGTAGCGCGTGATCACTACCGGCTTCGTGTCGAGACGGATGTGGTCGCCCGCATCCGCCGAGTGCGCGTCACCCGCGAGGTAGGCCATGGTGTGCTTCATGTAGCCGGCGTCGTCGCGGTCGGGGTAGTCCTCGCGGAAGTGACCGCCGCGGCTCTCCTTGCGGCTGAGCGCGGAGTAGACGACGACCTCGGCGAGGTCGAGAAGGAAGCCGAGCTCGATCGCCTCGAGCAGGTCGGTGTTGAACCGCTTGCCCTTGTCTTGCACGGCGATGTTCTTGTAGCGCTCGCGCAGTCCCTCGATCACCTGGGTGACCTCGGTGAGGCTCTCCTCGGTGCGGAACACCTGGGCGTTGCGGTCCATAGAGTCCTGCAGCTCCTTGCGGATCGCAGCGATGCGCTCGGTTCCCGTCGAGGTGCGCAGCATGTCGAGCAGCTCGCGGATGCCCTTGGCCGGGTCATCGGGCAGGTCGGTGAACTTCGCGGTCTTGACGTACTCGACCGCGTTCTTGCCGGCCCGTTTGCCGAAGACGTTGATGTCGAGCAGCGAGTTGGTGCCGAGGCGGTTGGAGCCGTGCACCGAGACGCACGCGCACTCGCCGGCGGCGTAGAGGCCGGGCACAACGGTGGTGTTGTCGCGCAGCACCTCGGCGTTGTTGGTGGTCGGGATACCGCCCATCGCGTAGTGGGCGGTGGGTAGAACCGGCACCGGCTCGGTGTACGGCTCGACGCCGAGGTAGGTGCGCGCGAACTCCGTGATGTCGGGCAGCTTGGCGTCGATCACCTCGGGGCTGAGGTGGGTGATGTCGAGGTAGACGTAGTCCTTGTGCGGACCGCCGCCGCGACCCTCGCGGATCTCGGTCGCCATGCAGCGCGCGACGATGTCACGCGGCGCCAGGTCTTTGATGGTGGGGGCATAGCGCTCCATGAAACGCTCGCCCTCGCTGTTGCGCAGGATCGCTCCCTCGCCGCGGGCTGCCTCCGAGAGCAGGATGCCGAGGCCGGCCAGGCCGGTCGGGTGAAACTGGAAGAACTCCATGTCTTCCAGCGGCAGGCCCTTGCGCCAGATGATGCCGACGCCGTCACCGGTGAGGGTGTGGGCGTTCGACGTCGTCTTGTAGATCTTGCCGAAGCCGCCGGTGGCGAAGATGATCGCCTTGCCCTGGAAGACGTGCAGCTCGCCGGTCGAGAGCTCGTAGGCGACAACACCCGAGGGCTGCTCGACGCCGTCGACGACCGTCATGACGAGGTCGAGCACGTAGAACTCGTTGAAGAAGTTGATGCCGAGCTTGACGCAGTTCTGGTACAGCGTCTGCAGGATCATGTGGCCGGTGCGGTCCGCGGCGTAGCAGGCGCGGCGCACGGGGGTCTTGCCGTGGTCGGCGGTGTGGCCACCGAAGCGGCGCTGGTCGATCTTGCCGTCCGGCGTGCGGTTGAAGGGCAGGCCCATGTTCTCGAGGTCGATGACCGCGTCGATGGCCTCCTTCGCGAGAATCTCGGCCGCATCCTGGTCGACGAGGTAGTCGCCGCCCTTGACGGTGTCGAAGGTGTGCCACTCCCAGTTGTCTTCCTCGACGTTGGCGAGGGCGGCAGCCATGCCGCCCTGGGCCGCGCCGGTGTGGGAGCGGGTCGGGTAGAGCTTGGAGATGACCGCGGTGTTGGCGTGGGGTCCGGCCTCGATCGCGGCTCGCATGCCCGCCCCACCCGCGCCGACGATGACGATGTCGTGCTGGTGGTAGTGGACGCCGTCGATCACGTCGCCGTCATTGAATACCACGCTCACTGGGCTGCACAGATCTCGACGAGGGCGGAGTCCGGCGTGAGGCCGATGCAGGGGTCGAAGGTCGTGAGCACAAGGGTTCCAAGGATCAGCAGGGCGGCGGTCGAGACGCCGATGGCGCCAAGGAGGATGTAGCGAAGGCGCTTGCTGCGCGCGTAGTCGTTGACGATGCTGCGCATGCCGTTCGCACCGTGGATGAGAGCGAGCCACAGCAGCAGCATGTCCCACACGATCCAGAACGGGTTGGCGAGCTTGCCGGCGACGAAGGCGAAGTCGATCGCCTTGACGCCATCGCCCGCAACGAGGTTGACGAACAGGTGGCCGAAGATGAGGACGACGAGGATCACGCCACTGAATCGCATGTAGATCCAGCCCCACTTCTCAATGTTGAAGCGCGAGGCCTTGCGCTGCGGCTTATCGCCGGGGAACGGGATCGCAGACATCACTCGCCTCCGAAGATGTGCATGAGCTGGCGGGGGATGAAGCCGGCGAGCAGCACGATCCACAGGCCGATCGCGACCCAGAACATCGCCTTCTGGTGACGCGTGCCGAAGCCGGTGAAGTCGATGAGGATGATGCGCAGGCCGTTGAGCGCGTGCAGGCCGATGGCCGCCACCAGTGCGATCTCGCCAAGACCCATGATGGGCGTCTTGTAGGTGTTGATCACCGCGTTGTACGCCTCGGGGCTCACCCGCACCAGCGAGGTGTCGAGGATGTGCACCAGGAGGAAGAAGTAGATCGCGACACCGGTGATGCGATGCAGCACCCACGACCACATGCCCTCACGACCGCGGTACACGGTTCCAGCTGGACGGCGCGGAGTGACGATCTTCGGAGTTCGCCTCTCGGCCGAAACGGTACTGACCGACTCAGTTGTCATGAGTGGCCTCCCTGCTTCTATCCAAGAACGCATTCAGTCTACGTCGGCCGAATCGGCGCGGTTTGCCAAAGCGGCTGTTAAATTGGCTCGATATCGAGATACCCGCGCCATGAATCCACTTCACCGTATGGTTGGGGGCATGAACGCCCAACAACCGGCAGCAGAGCGGTTTTACAGCATCATTCCCGCAGGGGGAATCGGGTCGCGGCTCTGGCCGCTGTCACGAGCTGATGCGCCCAAGTTCCTGCATGACCTCACCGGCTCCGGCCACTCCCTGCTTCGCGACACCTGGGAGCGCCTCGCCCCTATCAGCGGCGAGCAGCGTGTCATGGTCGTCACGGGCCGCGCCCACCGCGCCGCCGTGGAGAAGGACCTCCCAGAGCTCGCCGACCTCAACGTCGTGCTCGAGAGCGAGCCGAAGGACTCCAGCGCGGCCATCGGCCTCGCCGCGGCGATCCTGCAGAAGAGAGAGCCGGATGTCATCGTCGGCTCCTTCGCTGCCGACCACGTCATCAAAGAACAGCGCAGCTTCGTTCGCGCCGTGCGCGAGGCGATCGCCGTCGCGGACTCCGGATACATCGCCACCATCGGCATCGAGCCCGATGAGCCGTCGGTGGGCTTCGGCTACATCCACTGCGGCAGCGAGATCAGCGTCTTCGGTGCGCCATCCGCGCTGCTGGTTGAGAGCTTCGTCGAGAAGCCGAGCCTCGCCACGGCGGAGAAGTACCTCGCATCAGGCGACTACCTGTGGAACGCCGGCATGTTCATCGCCCGCGCCGACGTGCTGCTGGCGCAGCTGGGCGAGTCGGAACCCGCGCTGCTTGCCGGAATTCTCGAACTGGCGGAAGCGTGGGACACCCCGCGCCGTGGCGCTGTGGTCGACAAGGTCTGGCCGGAGCTCAAGAAGATCGCGATCGACTACACGGTCGCCGAGCCCGCAGCCGCGGCGGGCAAGCTCGCCGTGATACCCGGTCACTTCTCCTGGGACGACGTGGGCGACTTTGCCTCGATCGCGAAGCTGCACGCCGGGGGCCGCAAGGCCGACCTCGCGATCCTCGGCGCGAACCGCCGGATCCTCGCTGACGACGCAACCGGCGTCGTGATCAGCCAGTCGAAGCGGCTCATCACCCTCATCGGCGTCGAGAACATCGTCGTGGTCGACACCGAGGATGCCCTGCTCGTCACGACGACCGCCCACGCACAGCGGGTGAAGTCGGTCGTCGACGCCCTCAAGCTCGGTGGCAGTTCCGACGTTCTCTAGTCATTACCCAGGTGCGCGACCGATACCCTGAGAGCATGAACTCTGCGCCTGCCGAATACCGCATGCCCGGCGGTCGCACGTCGATCACCGCGCTGCCCAAGGTCTCCCTGCACGACCACCTCGACGGCGGACTCCGGCCCCAGACGGTCATCGACCTGGCCGCCGAGATCGGCTTCGACCTGCCCACCACCGACGCCGGGAAGCTGCGGCAGTGGTTCATCGACCAGTCGTCGAGCGGCAGCCTCGAGGAGTTCCTCGAGACCTTCAGCGTCACCGCCGCTGTCATGCAGAGCGCGGAGCACCTCACCCGCGTCGCGCGGGAGTTCGTGCTCGACCTCGCGGCCGATGGCGTCATCTACGGAGAGGTGCGCTGGGCTCCGGAGAACCACGTCGCGGGCGGGCTCAGCCTCGACGAGACGGTGGAGGCCGTGAGCGCGGGCATCGCCGCTGGAATCGACGCGGCAGCGGCGACCGGCCACGACATCCGCATCGGCCAGATCATCTGCGCAATGCGCCAGGCGGATCGCTCCCTCGAGGTCGCGGAGCTCGCGGTGCGCCACCGCCCGAACGGCGTCGTCGGCTTCGACGTCGCCGGCCCGGAGGTCGGCTACCCGGCATCCCGCTTCGCCGAGGCCTTCGCCTACCTCGCGAAGAACTACCTTCCGGTCACGGTGCACGCCGGCGAGGCAGACGGGCTGGCCAGCATCGAGAGCGCGCTCTTCGACGGCCGCGCCCTGCGGCTCGGCCACGGCGTTCGCATCGCCGACGACATCACCGTCACCAGCGAGGATGACGAGGCCGCCTACGTTCAGCTCGGACCGATCGCGCAGTGGGTGAAGGATCGCGAGATCACCCTGGAGATCTGCCCGGTGTCCAATCTGTTCACCGATGCGGTGCCGACGACCGACCTCGCCGACCACCCCTTTGACCTGCTGTACCAGCTCGGCTTCCGGGTGACAGTCAGCCCCGACGACCGCCTGATGACCGGAACGACCATCAGCCAGGAGCTCTCGCAGCTCGTCGAGACCTTCGGCTACGACCTCACCGACCTCGAGGTCTTCCAGCTCAACGCTGCCGCCTCGGCCTTCCTCTCGGTTGACGATCGCGAGGAGCTCGCCGACCGCATCTCCGCCGGATTCGAGAAGGCCTAGATGGCACTGCCCCCACTGACCGCCGACGCCATCGAGCTGCGCGCTGCCGCCGCCGACTGGCGCGCGGCGGTCGCGATCGCGGGGGAGGTGCTGGCGCGCTCCGGTGCGGCCACGACGGCCTATGGCGCAGAGATGGTACGGATGATCGAGGAGCACGGCCCCTACGTCGTCATCGCCCCGGGGCTGGCCCTCGCCCACGCCCGCCCGGGTCCGGAGGTGCTGGCCGACGGCCTCGCCATCGTCACCCTCGTCGAGCCGGTGAACTTCGGACACCCGCACAACGATCCGGTCAGCGTCGTTCTCGGACTCGCCATCGCCAAGACCGACGAGCACCTCGCTGCCGTCGCGGCCCTCGCCAACGTCTTCAATGACTCCTCGGCCATCGTCGACCTCGCCGCGGCGACGACGACGGATGAGGTTCTCCGAATCATGCGCGCGTCATGAAGATCGTCACCATCTGCGGCGCCGGCATCGGCAGCTCGGGAATCCTCAAGGTCAACGCCGAGCGCGTGCTTCGGCGGCTCGACATCGAGGCAGAGGTCGTCGCCGCCGATATCGCCTCACTCGCTCAGGTTGCGGGTG
>JBIIAR010000354.1:0-2651 GCA_044239765.1 Microbacteriaceae bacterium | reverse complement strand
AGGTGCTCTGGCACGTCGCCGTCGAGGATCTCCATCGCGCGCTCGACGCGGGCGCAGGCGGCGACGGCAGCCTGTGCTGAGCGCCGAAGGTTGGCGTCGTCGAAGTTGACGAGACGGTTGGCGGTCGCACGCACCTCGCGGCGCTGACGCATCTCCTCCCAGGCCTTGACGCTCTCTGCAGCGCCCATGTGCACGAGCATCGCGCTGATGGCCTCGCCATCACGGATGACGACACGGTGCACCCCGCGCACCTCGCGCGCCTTCGCCGACACCGACAGCCGCCCCGCAGCCCCCACGAGGGCCATAGCGGCCTCGTTGGCCGGGCAGGTGATCTCTAGCGCGGCGGAGCGCCCCGGGTCGGTCAGCGAGCCGCTGGCGAGGAACGCTCCACGCCAGACGGCGGCGAGCTCGTCGCGGGAGCCGGTGGTGAGGCGGTTGGGAAGGCCACGGATGGGGCGGCGGCGCGCGTCGAGCAGTCCGGTCTGGCGCGCCAGCGTCTCTCCCCCGTCGAGAACCCGCACGAGGTACTGGTTGGCGCGACGGGCGCCCGCGGACGACACCGCTGCGGCCTCGCTGCGCACCCCGTAGAGCTCGGCGAGGTCTTTGCGCACGCGGCGCACGATCAGGGGCGAGTCCAGCTCTGACTCGACGGCGATGCGGCCGGAGATCAGGTGGAGGCCGCCGGAGAAGCGGAGGATCGTGGCGAGCTCTGCGGCTCGTACCGTCGTCTTGCTGATCTCAAGTCGTGCGAGTTCGTCTTTGACGTCGGCAGTGAGAGCCACGGGGCAATTCCTCTTCCTTGTGGGATTAGATCGTTCGACGATACTCGTCCGCGGGTCGCGCGGCGAGGGCGGCTACTCGCGCCCGAGATCGCGGTGCTTGGTGCTGACTGCGACGCCGGGGAGTTCCCGCAGCAGCGTCGCCAGTTCTTCGGCCACAGCCACGGAGCGGTGTTTGCCTCCGGTGCAGCCGATAGCGATCGTAGCGTGTCGCTTGTTCTCGCGCTGGTATCCGGCGAGCACCGGGGCGAGGGCGCCGGCGTAGCCGGTGATGAACTCGCGGGCACCCTCGGCGTCGAGAACGAAGTCGCGCACCTCTGGGTCCTGGCCGGTGTGCGGGCGCAGCGCGGGAATCCAGAAGGGGTTGGGGATGAAGCGGCAGTCGGCCACCAGGTCGGCGTCTGTGGGAAGCCCGTACTTGAAGCCGAAGCTCATGACGGTGACCTGCACGCCAGCGGCGTCCTCCTCGGCGAACTTCTCCTGGATGGTCGTCGCCAGCTGGTGGATGTTGAGCTCGGAGGTCTCGATGACGATGTCGCTCATCTCGCGCAGCTCCTGCATGCGCGTGCGCTCCTCGGTGATGCCGTCGAGCAGCGTTCCATCGCCCTGCAGCGGATGCGGACGCCGCACAGACTCAAAGCGGCGCACGAGCGCGGAGTCGGTTGCGTCGAGAAAGAGCACGCGCACCTTGGTCTTGCGCCGCAGCGTCTGCACGGCCTCCTGGGCATCGGCAAACAGGCGCCCGCCGCGCACGTCGACGACGGCGGCAATCTTTGGCAGCGCTCCCCCGGCCTTCTCGGCGAGCTCGGTGAGCGGCTTGATCATCTGGGGCGGCAGGTTGTCGACGACGTACCAGCCGAGGTCCTCGAGGGCGTTGCCGACCGTCGAGCGGCCCGCTCCGGACATTCCCGTGACGATGAGCAGCTCCTGGTTGTCGCTGCGTCTCGCCATGGGTCAAGGATACGTCGGTTATTCGGCTCTGAGGGTCTCGACGATGGCGGTCGCGAGCACGGCACCGATGCCGCGCACCTCGCTGATCGCCGCCGCATCCGCCGCCCGCAGGCGCGTGACGCTGCCGAAGTGCTTGAGCAGCACCTGTACACGGGACGGCCCGAGGCCCGGAATCTCGGCGAGCACGCTGGTGATGTCGGACTTGCGTCTCTGCCGCTGGTAGGTGATCGCGAAGCGGTGCGCCTCGTCGCGGATGCGCTGGAACAGGAACAGCGCGTCACTGTTGCGGGGCAGGATCACCGGGTAGTCAGAGTCGGGAAGCCAGATCTCCTCGAGGCGCTTGGCGATGCCGACGAGCTGGATGCCCTGCACGCCCGACTCCTCGAGGGCACGCTGCGCTGCCGCCACCTGCGGCTGCCCGCCGTCGACGATGAGCAGGTTCGGCTTGTACCGAAACTTCTTGCGCTTGCCCTCCGCGTCGACCGCCTCCTCCTCCGGTTCCCGGAGGTAGGCGAGGCGGCGGGTGATCACCTGGTAGATCGACTCGGTGTCATCCGTCGACTCGGCGATCGAGAAGCGGCGGTACTCGTCTTTGCGCGCGAGGCCGTCTTCGAAGACGACCATCGAGGCCACGATGTTGGTGCCGCTGAGGTGCGAGACGTCGTAGCACTCCATGCGCAGCGGGGCGTCATCCATGCCCAGCGCCTCCTGGATGTCGGCCAGCGCCTGCGACCGAGCCGTGAAGTCACCGCTGCGCCGCGTCTTGTAGAGCACGAGGGCGTTCTGCGCGTTCTGCGTGACCGTGAGAGCGAGGGCAGCCTTCTCGCCACGCTGGGCGAGCTTGACGCTCACTTTGCCCTTCTCACGCAGCCCGCCGAGGTACTGCTCGAGCTCGGTGAGGTCGTCGGGCAGCGCGGGCAC
>JBIIAR010000352.1:0-2663 GCA_044239765.1 Microbacteriaceae bacterium | reverse complement strand
CGGGATGCCCGCGCGCTGCAGGTGGTCGGCGACGCCGGCGACGAGGGGAGCCTCTGGACCGATGATCACCAGCTCGATGCCGTTGTCGACCGCGTACTCGGTGACGACCTGCCCGTTGCTCGGGTCGAGGGCAACCGTCTCGACCTCGGCACTGATGCCGGCGTTGCCGGGGGCCGCGGTGATCTGGTGACCTGCCGGCTCGCTGAGCAGCGAGGTGATGATGGCGTGCTCACGCGCACCGGAGCCGAGGACGAGGATTCGCACCTAGTCAGAGTACCGAACGGTTAACGTGGTCTCGTGGCCAGACCGAGAATCACGGATGAGGTGGGAATCCCCGCCGTGCGCGCACCCGAGCGCACCCGCGACCAGACCGCGACCGCCGTTCGCTACCTGCTTCAGTTGCTCGTCGACCGCGTGCCCGGCAACACGGTGGAGGTGCGGGTGCCTCCTTTCGGAGCCGTGCAGGTCGTCGAGGGGCCCCGGCACACCCGTGGAATCCCACCCAACGTCATCGAGATGGACGCCGAGACCTGGATCGGCATCGCCACCGGCGTGCTCGCCTATGGCGAGGCCCGCATCCACGCGTCGGGCACTCGGGCCGACATCAGCTTCGCGGTGCCGCTGCTGCGACAATAGGAGCATGAGCGATAGCCCGACCGAGACGTCGACAACGACTGAGGTCACCATCCGTCGTGCACCGAAGGTGCCGATCTTTCTCATCCTCGGTGGCGCGCTCGGGTCGATCGTCACCCTTGTGCTGACCATGCTGCAGCCGGCCGACCCGAACGTCGGCTACGCCGCGTCGTTCGGCTACTTCCTGCTCTACGGCCTGCCCGCGGGCGTGCTGCTCGGGGCGATCGTCGTGCTGGTGCTCGACGTCGTGTCGCGACGTCGCGCTCGCTCGGCCACCGCAGAGGTCACGTCGGTCGATGCCCCGCCGATCGAGGGCGAGCTGCTCGAGGACTGAGCCGGGTTTCGATACGCGCTTCGCGCTAATCAACCAGCAGTGCTACGAGAGCTGGTTGGCCTCAACCCAGCTGAGGTACTCCTCCGACACCGTGCCGGTGACGTAGTCGCCGGTGAAGCAGCTCATCTCGAGCTCGGTGAGTGGCGAGCCTTCGAGAATCGCGGCCTGCATGTCGGCGACCTCCTGGTAGATCAGGTAGTCGCTGCCGAGCTCGCGGTTGATGTCGGGAATCTTGCGGCCGTGCGCGACGAGCTCGTGGCGTGAGGGCATGTTGATGCCGTAGACGTGCGGAAAGCGCACGGGCGGTGCGGCGCTCGTGAAGGTCACCTTGTTGGCGCCGGCCTCGCGGGCCATCTGCACGATCTCCTTCGAGGTGGTGCCGCGCACGATCGAGTCGTCGACGATGAGGATGTTCTTGCCCTTGAACTCCGAGCCCATCGCGTTGAGCTTCTGCTTGACGCTCTTCTTGCGCTCTGCCTGGCCCGGCATGATGAAGGTGCGGCCGACGTAGCGGTTCTTGTAGAAACCCTCGCGGTACTCGATGCCGAGCTTCTGCGCGACCTGCATGGCCGCGGGGCGCGAGCTGTCTGGGATCGGCATGACCACGTCGATGTCGCCCATCGGCGTGTACTGCGCAATCGTGTCGGCGAGGCGGTTGCCCAGCCGAAGGCGCGCGTCGTAGACCGAGATGCCGTTCATGATCGAGTCGGGGCGGGCGAGGTAGACGTACTCGAACGAGCACGGCACGAGGCGCGCGTGCGGCGAGCAGAGCTGCGAGAACATCTCGCCGCTCGTGGTGATGAAGACAGCCTCGCCGGGGGCGACGTCGCGCACGATCTCGTAGCCGCCCGACTCGAGCACGAGAGACTCGCTCGCCACGATCCACTCGTCGCCGACCAGCCCGGTGGTGCGGCGGCCAAGAACGAGGGGACGGATGCCGAAGGGGTCCCTGAAAGCCAGCAAGCCGTGTCCAGCAATCATGGCAATCGCCGCGTAGGAGCCCTCGACCCGCTCGTGCAGCCGCGTGATGGCGTCGAACACCTGGTCGGGGTCGAGCTCGCGGCCACGCACCTGCGCCTGAAGCTCGTGGGCGAGCACGTTGACGAGAATCTCGGTGTCAGAGTCGGTGTTGAGGTGACGGCGGTCGACCTCGAACATCTCTTTCGTCAGCTCACGCGTGTTGGTGAGGTTGCCGTTGTGCACGAGAACGATGCCGTAGGGGGCGTTGACGTAGAAGGGCTGTGCCTCCTGCTCGTTGGTCGCGGTGCCCTTGGTGGCGTAGCGCACGTGGCCGAGACCCATGTTGCCGAGCAGGCCGCGCATGTCGCGGGTGCGGTACGCCTCGCGAACCTGGCCCTTGACCTTGTGGGTGTGAAAGACGCTGCCCTCGTTCGTGGCGATTCCGGTGGAATCCTGGCCGCGATGCTGAAGGAGGAGGAGTGCGTCGTACACCTGCTGGTTAGCCGGTGACGATGAGACAAGGCCGACAATGCCGCACATGCGGAAATGGCTCCAGACCGTAGAGTGGATGGTACTTAGAGCAGTCTTTCACGTTGCGGATCGGATCACTGGCATGGCCAACAAGTACGCCGAAGCTGGGGTCGACACCGCGGCGGGCGATCTCGCCGTAGAGCTGATGAAATCAGCGGTCTCAGCAACCCACAACTCCAGCGTCGTGGGTGGATTCGGCGGCTTC
>JBIIAR010000351.1:0-2664 GCA_044239765.1 Microbacteriaceae bacterium | reverse complement strand
CTCGGCCTGCGTCAGGTCGTCGTCGCGAAGAAAGTGGCGGGTCATGCGTGTGCCTCCAGGGCTCGGGTGAGCAGGGATACGAACTCGGTGATCTCGGCGTCGCCGATGATCAGGGGTGGGGCGATGCGCAGCGTCGAGTCGTTCGCCGCGTTGACGATGAGGCCGAGCTGCAGGGCCGTGGCCGCGACATCCGACGCGACCGGCTTCTCCAGCACGATGCCGATGAGCAGGCCGAGGCCGCGGGTGCTCTCGACGAGCGGAAGGCCCTCGACCGCCGCGCGAATCTGCGGACCACGCACGGCGGCGTTCTCGATGAGCCCGGCTCGCTCGATCTCGGCGATGACCGCGACGGCCGCACCGGTGGCGAGCGGGTTGCCTCCGAAGGTCGAGCCGTGCTGTCCCTTGGTGAAGAGATCGGATGCCGCGCCGAAGGTGACGAGGGCTCCGATGGGAACGCCGCCCCCGATCCCCTTCGCGATGGCGACCGCGTCGGGCACGATGCCCGCCTGCTGGTAGGCGAACCAGGTTCCGGTGCGGCCGGCTCCGGTCTGGATCTCGTCGATGATCAGCAGAGCACCGTGCTGGGTGCACAGCTCGCGCGCCCGCTGCAGGTAGCCCTCGGGCAGCGGGATCACGCCCGCCTCCCCCTTGATCGGCTCGACGACGAGCGCGGCAATGTCATGCGTCATCGCGGCTTCGAGCGCCTCGATGGTGGAGCCGATGTGCAGCACCTGCGGCAGCAGCGGCTCGAAGTCCTCACGCAGCGCGGGCTTGCCGGTGAGCGAGACCGACCCGGTGGTGCGACCGTGAAAGGAGTTCTCGAGGGCAATGATCGTGCCGTGCTGCTTGTTGCGCCGCGCCAGCTTGATGGCCGCCTCGATCGCCTCCGCACCGGAGTTGCCGAAGAAGACGCGACCGCCCTCCCCCGCACCGGTGATGCGCTTGAGGCTCTGCGCGAGCCCGATCTGCTGCGGGCTCGCGAACAGGTTCGAGATGTGCACGAGGCTCGCGACCTGCGCGCTGATCGCCTCGACGAGCACCGGGTGCGCGTGGCCGAGCGAGTTGACGGCGATGCCCGCGAGAAAGTCGAGGTACTTCTTGCCATCGACGTCCCAGACGTAGCAGCCCTCACCGCGCACGAGAAGCGCGCCGGGTGTCGGCGCCGACTTCATCATGGCGTTCGTGTAGTCCTCAACCCACGTCATGCGGGAATCACCTCTGTACCTATTCCCTCGGGGGTAAAAACTTCCAGCAGGATGCTGTGCGAGACCCGGCCGTCGATGATCGCCGCCTTCGCGACACCACCCTCGACCGCTTCGAGGCACGCCGCCATCTTCGGGATCATGCCCGACTCCAGACTGGGCAGCAGTGCCGTCAGCTCCGTCGCGTCGATGACGCTGATAAGGGAGTCGCGGTTGGGCCAGTCTGCGTACAGGCCGGCGACATCGGTCAGCACGACGAGCTTGGCGGCTCCGAGCGCGATCGCGAGCGAGGCGGCCGCGGAGTCGGCGTTGACGTTGTGCAGCTGGCCAGCGGCATCCGGGGCGATAGACGAAACGACGGGGATACGACCCGCATCGAGCGCGCTGAGAACCGACCGCGGGTCGACTGCCACAACATCGCCGACAAAGCCGATGTCGACGAGTTCACCCTCGACGACGGCTCCACGGCGCTCCGCCGTGAAGAGGCCGTCGCTCTCGCCCGACAGCACCGTCGCCAGGTCGCCGTGCGCGTCGATGAGCTGCGCCAGCTCGACGCTGACCACTCCGGTCAGCACCTCCTTGACCACGGGCATGACCTCGGCGGTCGTTACCCGGTAGCCGCCGGCGAACTCGCTCGCGATGCCGAGCTCGGCCAGCCGGGCCGAGATCTGCGGTCCGCCGCCGTGCACGACGACTGGCTTGACACCGGCGAAGTGCAGGTAGGCCATGTCTTCGGCGAAGGCGCGCTTGAGCTCGTCGTCGACCATGGCGTTGCCGCCGAACTTCACCACGATGATCTCGCCGTGAAAGCGCTTGAGCCACGGCAGCGACTCGATCAGCACGGCCGTCTTGATCGGAGCCTCGAGCTGCTGGGCCTCTCTGAAGACGCCCATCAGCTGCTGTAGGCCGAGTTCTCGTGCACGTAGTCGTGCGTGAGGTCGTTGGTGAGGATCGTCGCTGTCGCGCTGCCGACCTTGAGGTCGATGAGCACGTGCACCGCGCGCGGCGTGAGATCGACGTCGGTCGACGGGCGGTCGGGCTCGCCCGACCTGCACACCCGCACCCCGTTGATGGTCACGTCGATGTCGTAGGGGTCGAACTCTGCCTGCGTCGTTCCGACGGCAGCGAGCACGCGGCCCCAGTTGGGGTCGTTGCCGAACACCGCCGCCTTGAAGAGGTTGTTGCGGGCGACGCTGCGGCCGACCTCGACGGCGTCCTCCTCGTTGGCGGCGTTGATCGTCTCGATCGCGATGTTGTGACTGGCGCCCTCGGCGTCCGCCTGCAGCTGCTCGGCGAGGCTCGCGCAGATCTCGGTCACCGCTGCGGTGAACTCCTCGATCGAGGGGGTCACCCCCGATGCGCCGCTGGCGAGCAGCGAGACCTGGTCGTTGGTCGACATGCAGCCGTCGCTGTCGAGTCGGTCGAAGGTCACCCGGGTCGCGGCCCGAAGGGCGTCGTCGAG
>JBIIAR010000057.1:0-9636 GCA_044239765.1 Microbacteriaceae bacterium | reverse complement strand
GAACCGCATCTTCGCTGACGACGCGGTGTTCTCCGAGTCCGACCTGAGCTTCGTCGACTTCGACACGTTCAGCTCGGACGACTACACCCCGGGCACCTACAACTAGCTAACGTGCGGGGCGTGAGCCCCGCACTCGGCTAGATCGAGTGTCCGCCCCTTCCGGGCGGGTGTATCGAGATCGTGTAGTCACCACGTTGAGAGGCCCCTCCTTCGGGAGGGGCCTCTTCGCGTTAAGCATGGGTAGTTGTCCCCTACTCCGGGGCTAAGCACCTGAGTGCCGCTCGGTTATAGTTAGGCCAACGGCAGAGCACCCGAACGGTCTGTCGGCAGTCGAGCGCAGTGCGGTCGTCATTAATTTGTCAGCGTCCGCACGGTGCCGTGCACAGTATCTGAGGGGACACCTGTGTCTAAGAGCCTGCCCGGCACGCCACCCGTGCTCGCCGGATACAGCTACGTTCGCCCACTGGGCGTCGGCGGATTCGCCGACGTGTTCCAGTTCGAGCAGAACCAGCCGCGCCGCTCCGTCGCCGTCAAGGTGCTGCTGCAGTCCGTTGTCGATGACGACGTGCGACGCATGTTCAACGCCGAGGCAGACGTCATGGCACGCCTCAGCGCGCACCCCTCGATTCTCACGGTCTACGACGCCTCGGTCTCGGCCGATGGACGCCCCTACATCGTCATGGAGCTCTGCCCCGGCGGCTACTCGAACCGCTACCGCAGCGAGCGCATCCCGGTAGCCGAGGTTCTCGCCACGGGTGTGAAGATCGCCAGCGCCCTCGAGACCGCCCACCGCGCAGGACTCTTTCACCGCGACATCAAGCCCTCGAACCTGCTGATCAACAGCTTCGGCACCCCGGTGCTCGCCGACTTCGGCATCGCGACCTCTGTTGCCAGCTCTGCCGCGGCGACGAGCGGCGAGCAGCTGTTCGCGATGTCGGTGCCATGGAGCGCTCCCGAGGTCGTGGAGAAGCGCGTGACCGGCTCCATTGCGAGCGAGGTCTGGGGCCTCGGTGCGACGCTGTACACCCTGCTCGCCGGCCGCACCCCCTTCGAGGTGGAGGGCAGCGGACGCAACGGCTCCGAGATGCTCGCCGCCCGCATCTCGCGTGCCAAGTACACCCGCGTCGAGCGTGAGGACATTCCGGAGCGCCTGCAGCAGGTGCTCGCGAAGGCGATGAACCGCGACCCGCGCCAGCGCCAGGCCCACATGCTCGAGCTCGCCACCGAACTGCAGTACGTGCAGTACGACCTCGGGCTCATGCCGACGGCGCTCGAGGTGGCCGGTGACGGCTGGAATGCCGCATCCGCCGAGGTCAACTTCAACAACACCGAGGCGCGTGGTCCGGTGGTCACGACCGTTGCCCACGAGTCGAGCCGCGCCAAGGTGCAGAAGCAGGTGTCCGCCCGCGAGGTCGGTGATGAGACCTTTCTGCGCGATCTCAACACGAAGCCGAAGCGCTCCACGGCTCTCGTCGGCCTGATCGTCGGTGCCTCGGTGATTGTCGTTCTTGCCGCGGCCGCGATTGTCGCCGCTGTCGTGATCGGCGGGATGTAGCGATGGCGGTTCGTCGCTCCTCCATCGTCAAGGGCGCGGCCGTCGTCGCGATCGCGGCGACGATCGCCACCGTCGCGATCATCGCCGAGGGCTTCGACGTCGCCCAGACTCCGGTGAACGACAGCGCCGTCTGGGCGCTGCAGGCCGGCGACGGCAACCGCTACGCACGTATCAACACAGAGCTCAAAGAGATCGACACCGTCAAGGACGCGCAGAACCCGAGCGATCTCGTTCAGACAGCATCCACTGCCCTTCTCCTTCTTGAGCGCAACGGACGCATCGTCGATGTCGACCCCAGTCGCCCGCAGGACTTCACCGGCGACTCTGTCGAGCTGGGCGAGACCCCCCAGGGCACCTCGGTGGTCACCGCGACGGGGGAGTTCGTCGGCTATCTGACCGAGAACGGCCGGGTCTACGCGGCCCGCATCGACGACGGTGCGGATGCGACAGCCATCGGCATCGACCCCTACGCCGACGAGAACGCCCAGCCCGGCGCCGTGCAGAAGTCCTATGTCGCCGACTCGATCGCGATCGGCGCGAACGGTGTGCTCTACGCCTACTCGTCGGCGGAGGGCGCGGTGCTGCGCTTCGACCTGACGACCGGCGACCAGCTCGGCTTCGACGACGTCGCCAACGCCCCTGACGATGACGGCACCGCGATCACCGCGGTCGGCTCGACCTGGGCGCTGCTCTCTGCCGACCGCGCGACCCTGTGGATCGCGGGCGCCGACCCGGTCGACACCGACCTCACCGATGACGCCGTGCTGCAGCAGCCGGCGGCGAGTGGCTCCCGCGTCTACGTCGCCAGCCGCACCGGTCTCGTGTCGTTCTCCCTCACCGACGGCGACGCGGCGACCGAGGTCGAGCAGAGCGGTGCCATCGGCATCCCCGCGGCCCCCGCCGAGCTCGATGGCGAGATCTACGCTGCGTGGCTCAGCGAGAACACCGACTCCGGACTGCTCTGGAGCAGCGCCGACGGAGAGAGCGAGCTCGACTACGCGGGCCAGCAGCTCGGCGCCGAGCCGGTGCCCGTGCTGCGCACCAACGACTCGCGCATGATCCTCAACGACACCGAGAGCGGATGGGTCTGGACTCTTCCCGACGGAGCGCTCGTGCCGTCGTCGCAGGACTGGGGCATCGCCGCCGCGAGCAATGACGACACGACCGAGGAACTCGAGCAGGCGTCTGTCGTCACCGAGCGCAAGCCTCCCGTCGCGGAGGACGACCAGTTCGGCGTGCGCGCCGGGCAGCTGGTGAGCCTGCCGGTGATGCTCAACGACCACGACCCGAACGAGGACGTGCTCACCATCGACCCGGCCTCACTGTCTGGTCTTGCCGGGGACTTCGGCACGCTGTCAATCACCAACAACTCGCAGGATCTCGCGGTGCAGGTTGCGCCCGGTGCCTCGGGCAGCACGACCTTCCAGTACGCCGTCACCGACGGCACCCAGTCCGACGGTCTCGTCTCCGAGCTCGCGACCGTGACCCTCACCGTCTACGGCGACGACGTCAACAACCCGCCTGTGTGGTGCGGCGTCGGCGAGTGCACCCGCGACTGGCCGGTGCTGCAGGTGCAGCCCGGCCGCTCGGCGAGCGTCGAGGTTCTGCGCGGCTGGGTCGACCCGGAGGGTGACCCCATCTACCTCGCGGGCGCCACCAGCGCTGGTGAGATCGGCAGTGTCGCGACGACACCCGATGGCACCGTGCTGTTCCAGCATCCCGACGCGTCGCTGTCTGGCGGCAGCACCGAGGTGACGGTGCGCGTCGCCGACATTCGCGGAGCCGTTGCCGAGAAGCAGCTATCGGTTGAGGTCACCGCAACGCCGTCGCTGACGGTCGAGCCCTTCGCGATCACCGGCACCGCCGGCGAGCCGCTGACGATCAACCCGTCGAAGTACATCACCGGCGTCGCCGGGTCATACCGCGTGCTCTCTGGCAAGACCGAGACGGAGGACGGCACCACGACCGTCGTCGACAACGGCGCAACGACCTTCACCTTCACGGCCCCCACCGCGGGCAACTACTTCGTCAGCTACACCGTGCAGGATGACCTCTCTGAGGTGATCAGCACCGTGCGCGTGCAGGTGCTCGCCCCCGACGCCCAGCAGCTGAGTGCCGCGCCGATCACCGTGTTCGTGCGGCCCAAGGCCGACGCGACGATCGACGTGTTTCCGTCGGTGACCAACCCGTCGAAGAAGGTGCTGCTGCTGACCGAGGCACTGCCGACTCCTCTGGGCGGCGCCTCGCTCGATGTCGCCGTGGTGAACCAGCAGCTGCTGCGCGTTAAGGGCAGCACGGCCGACGGACAGGCCGGGGTTCTCGGAACCGTCAAGTACACGGTCTCGGACGGCACCGGCAACGCCCTGCAGACAGCACACGGCGAGGCGACGGTCATTCTGCTGCCGCAGGCCGCAGCTCAGGCGCCGATTGCCGTGCCCGATGCGGTGACGGTGCGTGCCGGCTCGCAGATCGACGTTCCCGTGCTCGACAACGACCTCGCGCCCGACGGCAACGCGCTCATTCTCAACCCCGACAAGCTCGTCTATGAGTCAGAGGAGGGCCTTGCCTTCGTCTCGGGGTCGAAGCTGCGCCTGCTCGCGCCCGAGACGCCGGGCGACTACGAGGCCACCTACACGGTGTACTCGGCGGGAGCTCCCGATGTGTCTGCCGCGGCGATCGTGCGCATCACGGTGCTGCCGGCCGGCGAGAATCGCGCGCCCGAGCCGCACACCCTCGTGGGGCGCGTGCTCGCCGGGTCGACCGTGAGCATCCCCTTTGACAGCTTCGGCGTCGATCCCGACGGCGACACGGTCGTGCTCGACCGCATCCTCTCGCAGCCCGAGAGCGGCTCCGCGACCATCGCACCGACCGGTGACGCCATCGTCTACACGAGCGTTCCCGGATTCGCCGGCCCGGTCGAGTTCGAGTACCGCGTGACCGACCAGTTCGGCGAGACGGGCTCTGCCTTCGTGCGCGTCGGCGTCATCGACCAGGAGTCCGACCCGAGTCCGGTGACCTACAGCGACTACGTCGAGGTGCAGCTGGGCAAGACCAACACCGTCACGGTGCAGCCGGCGGCCAATGACATCGACCCCGCGGGCAAGAAGCTCGAGGTGACCGACGTCGTTCCTGACGCGCCAGCCGGCACCGCGGAGTACGACGAGCTCGCCGCCCTCATCGGCCTGACCGAAGACGGCATCGTCACGCTGACCGCGGGCGAGGTGCTCGGCACCCGCTCGTTCTACTACACGGTCACCAACACCACCGGTGACAGCGCGATCGGCCTCATCGTCATGAAGGTCGTGCGCGAGTCGGTGCCCGACCACCCGCGAGTCAGCGACACCTACCTGACGATCGAAGACAGGTCCGCGTTCTCCAGTGGCATCGACGTCGTCACGGGCAAGGTGAGCTGGAACTCCGGTGACATCAGCGACCTTGAGCTCACCCTGTGGGGCGACGACTCCGGCTACTCGTCGAAGGGCTGGAAGATCTCCGGGTCGCTGCCCGACGACAGTGTGGTGATCCCGTTCAAGCTGACCGGAACCAACGTGCTCGGCACCGAGGTCTCGACCTTCGGGTTCCTGCGCATCCCGGGCAAGAACGACATCATCCTCGCGCTCAAGAGCGGCACCCCGCCACAGGAGGTCAACGAGAGCGAGAGCGTCAGCTTCGACCTCGCCGACCTGGTGTCGGTGCCCAGCGGTGAGAGCCTCCAGCTCGACGACGAGAACGTCGAGACAGCGGGAAAGCGCGCCGCCGCGACCTGCACCGTCGACAGCGGAACGAAGCTGACCTACACGGCCGGGGCCGGGGATCCGTGGGTTGACTACTGCGCGGTTCCCGCCAAGCTCTCTGGCCAGGACGACTACACCGTGCTCATCGTCGCCATCGACGTGATCCCCGAGATTCCGCTGCCGATCCTGCGCTCCGCGGCGATCACCCACAGCCCGGCTGCCGCTCCCACCACCTACAACCTGCTCAACATGGTGGAGTGGGCAGGCAAGCAGGACGACGCGAGCCTCGAGTTCGCGATCAGCTACACGGGCGACCAGTTCTCGGTCGTGCAGAACGGCACCGAGCTGACCGTCTATGCACTGGATGCCGCCAACCCCGGCCGCGAGAACACGGTGCGCGTGAGCCTCAGCAGCCACCCCGAGGTCGCCTCGGCCGCGCTGTCGCTTAAGGTCGGACCGGCGCCCACCGAGCTGCCCAAGGGCGGCACCGTCGCCAAGGAGTGCAGTCAGGCCGGCAACACCACCAACTGCCTCATCAAGGTGATCGGCGTTCCGGGCGAGGTCAACATCTACCGCACGCCGCTCACGCTCGTGTCGGTCAGCGTGCCGGCCAGCTGCACGGGCGTCTCCATGGAGGTCGCCGACGCGTCCACCGTGCGCGCCTCGTGGACCGGCGACGCGCCCGGCGGCAAGTGCACCGGCACCTTCGTCGTCAAGGACCCCCAGGGCAAGGTCAGCTCTGACGACCGCAACGGCAGCGTGCTGCTCGACCTGCAGGGCTTCCCCAAGGCTCCGAGCTCACTCACCCAGAGCGGCTACGACGACGGCCTCATCAAGCTGTCGGTCAACCCGGGTGCCGCCACGGCCGCGTACCCCGCGCTCACCGGCTTCACCATCTACCGCGGCACGACCGTGGTCTCGCACTGCAGCGCTGTCGGCGTCTGTGACGACATCACGGGCGTGGCCAACGGCAGCAAGCAGACCTACAAGGCCGTGGCGGTCAACGCGGTCGGTGACTCGAAGACGGGTGTCGAGAGCCTTGCCTGGGCCTACAAGCCGCCGGTGGTCGACGATGTCACCCGCGAGGTGATCTACAAGAGCAGCACCTCGGACACCGAGGGGTGGGTTCGCGTCACGATCGAGAGCTCGGATTCCACGGCCCGCGGCTTCCTCGTGACCGGTTCGCCCAGCGAGGTCAACCGCACGGGCGGAACGACGACGGTCGAGGTCAAGCTGGCGATTGGCACCCGAACCATCACGGTCACCCCGGTCAGCCAGTACCAGGTGCCCGACGGGGTCGGGCCCACGGCGGGCAATACGAACGGCTTCGTCGACGTGGTCGGCAAGCCCGCCATCACCGGGACGGGCGTTCTCGGCCCCGTCGACGAGACGCATCTTCAGTTGACCGGTGCGACCTTCGACGACCGCTTCGCGGGGGATGACGCGCTCGATGTGCACTACATCGCGTATCGGGCCGTCGGCGGCAGCGCCAACTGCAGCGTCGACTCCAACGGAGACCTCAATGTCAGCGTGAGCAACGGAGTTGACGCAGGAAGCAACGGCGCCTCGATCGGCCCGCTCACCACCAACAAGGTCTACAACGTCAAGATCTGCGTTTCCAACGGCTTCGGTATCGCCCAGGCGGATGCCGGGTCCCTTCGTCCGTACACGAAGCCCGAGACTCCCACGGGCTACACCTACACGATCAACGCCAGCGGCTCAGGGGGCTTCCTCATCAACCCTGTTGCGGGAGACGCCCCGAGCAGCTCTGACTACGCCGTCAAGTACAGCGACTACTCGGCAACGTTCGGCTCTGGCACGTCTGTCTCGGTGCAGTTCTGCCTCGTCGAAGACATGAGTCTCTGCGGTGACCCCGCGGCGGTCACCCCGGCCGTCGCCACGCGCCAGTACCAGATCCTCGCGCAGGGCTTCGTGCAGCCAACGTGTGTTCGCGGAGGCTCGCCACTGCCGGGTATCAACGAGGGCTCGGGCCTCGGCTCGGTCGCGAGCTACAGCTACACCTACCGCTACCAGACGGGCACTGTTCTCGGATTCCCCACCTATGACGAGGTCGAGGTGACCGACGGCAGTCCAGTGCCGGTGGAGGCCATCAACATCACCGACTACTCGGTGAGCTTCGTCTGGCAGTCAGGCGGCGGTGCCAATGAGTACACCTACGACTGGAACCCGAGCGTCAACATCACCTGCACCGGCTAGCCGCCAACCAGCTCTACCCACCCACGCACCCGCACAACCCAAGAAGAGGAACCCCCGTGACGATCACCCAGGAACAGGCCGACTGGTTTGCTGAGACGTTCGCCAAGCTCGTTGCCAACGTCGAGCTCACCGTGCTCGGCAAGCAGCACGTGGTCGAGCTCATGTTCACCGCGATGATCAGCGAGGGGCACGTGCTGCTCGAGGACTTCCCGGGCACCGGCAAGACCTCGCTCGCACGCGCGATCTCCGAGACGGTCGAGGGCGTCAGCAACCGCATCCAGTTCACCCCCGACATGCTGCCCGGTGACATCACCGGCATCTCGGTCTACGACCAGAAGAAGGGCGAGTGGGAGTTTCACTCCGGCCCGATCTTCTCGAACGTCGTGCTCGCCGACGAGATCAACCGCGCCTCGGCCAAGACGCAGTCCGCACTGCTCGAGGTCATGGAAGAGGGCCAGGTGACCATCGACGGTGTGACGCGCAAGGTCGGTGTGCCTTTCCTCGTCATTGCGACCCAGAACCCGATCGAGCAGGCGGGAACCTATCGCCTGCCCGAGGCGCAGCTCGACCGCTTCATGATGAAGAGCTCGCTCGGCTACCCCGACCGCGCGTCGACGATTCGCATTCTCGAGGGAACCGCCAACGTCACCGCCCAGCTCAACCCCGTGGTCACCCCGCAGGTCATCGTCGGCATGGCCGATCTTGCCCGTGGCGTCTACGTCAACCCGCTGCTCGCCGACTACATCGCCCGCATCGTCGAGGCGACCCGCTCGGCCACGCAGGTCAAGATGGGCGTCTCCGTTCGCGGAGCTCGCGCGCTGATCAAGGCGTCGAAGACCTGGGCCATTGCCCACGGCCGCACCTACGTGACCCCCGACGACGTCAAGGAGCTGGCCGAGGTCGTGCTCTCGCACCGACTCGTGCTCGACCCCGAGGCCGAGTTCGACGGCGTGACCGCGCAGGCGGTCATCGGCCAGGTCATCCTCGACATCGTTCCGCCGGCGAGAAACGAACTCGGGTGACCCTAGACCAAGAATCCCGGATCACCAGAACGGTCGCCTCGACCGGAACGGCGACCCACACCCGCTACACGACACGTCGCGGAGACAACGTCGTGCTTGCCGTCGTGTGGTGGATCCGGGTCTCCCGAGCTACGCGATCCGCGCTGGGCACAGCGTGGGGCTGGATCATCGGCACCGTCACGCCCGCGGGCTGGCTCGCGCTGCTCGTTGCCGCTCTGCTGCCCGTCGGCCTCGTGTTCGGCTGGGTGGAGCTGATCGTCGCCTCGTCGATCGCAATCGTGCTTCTGCTGCTCTCCATCCCCTTCCTCTTCGGCGGCCACTCGTACAACGTCGACCTCACCCTCACCCACGAGCGCGTCGTCGCCGGCACCGAGGTGGGCGGGGCAGTGACCATCACCAACACCTCCAAGCGCATCGCCCTGCCGGGTCGCGTCGACATTCCGACGGGTGGCGGGCTCACCGACGTGCACGTTCCCCTGCTGCGAGCGGGGCACACCTTCGTCGAGAACGTGACGATTTCGGCGCTGCGCCGTGGCGTCATCCGTGTCGGTCCTGTCACCTCGGTGCGCACCGACCCGCTGGGACTTCTCAAGCGCGAGGTGTCGTGGGCCGAGGTCAGCGAGCTCTTCGTGCACCCGGCGACGGTGAGCATCCCGAGCACGAGCGCGGGATTCATCAAGGACCTCGAGGGAAACCCCTCGGCCGAGATCGTCGACTCCGACATCTCGTTCCACGCCATTCGCGAATACCAGATCGGTGACCAGCGTCGCAACATCCACTGGAAGTCGACCGCCAAGACCGGCAAGCTCATGGTTCGCCAGTTCGAGGAGACCCGCCGTTCGCGCCTGGCGATCGTGCTCAGCCTCGACGAGGCCGAGTTCTCGGCGCCCGACGAGTTCGAGCTCGCGGTCAGCGTTGCCGGCTCCCTCGGAGTGCGCGCGCTGCGCGACAGCCGCGACCTTGCCGTGGTGACCAGCGAGGAGATCCCCGAGTTCGTCAAGAAGGTCGTGCGCTCCATTCGCAACCTCAACGTGCGCAGCTCGCGACTGCTGCTGGACGACCTCAGCGGCATCGAGCCCGACCTCAACGTGATGCAGGTGGAGCAGGT
>JBIIAR010000048.1:0-10472 GCA_044239765.1 Microbacteriaceae bacterium | reverse complement strand
GCCACCCGCCCCGGCCGCGTGCGCCAGTGGAACCTCGTCACCCTCTCCCGCTGACGCCCCCAGTCCGTGCCCGGTATCGACGGAGATATCGGCCCTTCGCGGGTAACGACGGATCGTGAGTCCGTCGTTGCCCGTTCGCTCCGTCGCTGCGACCATCACCACCGCCCCGCCCGCCGCCCGAGGCGGCCCGCCGCGATGCACCCGCGGATTCTGACCGTCACACCCCCGAAACATCGCCGAGACACCGCATCCCTAGGGTGAGCCCTGAGCGGCGTCCGTCGTAAGCGACGGTCACCCAGCGCCGCGGCGAGGGAGAAGACCCATGAGTGGAAACAAGGCCCGACTGCAGGCGATGCGCGACGTGGAGGCCTACGTGCCCCCGGCCCACAGCTTCGACGAGTCCGAAGCACCCGGATCCGTGTTCGGCACGAACGTGTTCAACCAGGCCGTGATGCAGAAGCGACTGCCGAAGTCGGTGTACAAGTCCGTGATGTCCACCATCGAGCACGGCGCCACGCTCGACCCGCTGGTGGCGGATGCCGTGGCCAGCGCCATGAAGGACTGGGCCCTGGAGAACGGCGCCACCCACTACGCGCACGTGTTCTACCCGCTGACCGGCCTCACCGCCGAGAAGCACGACAGCTTCTTCGAGCCCGTCGGCGACGGCACCGCGCTCGCGGAGTTCGCCGGCAAGACGCTCGTGCAGGGCGAGCCCGACGCATCCAGCTTTCCGAACGGCGGCCTGCGCAACACCTTCGAGGCGCGCGGCTACACCGGCTGGGATGTCACCAGCCCGGCCTACGTGCTCGAGAACCCGAACGGCAACACGCTGTGCATTCCGACGATCTTCGTCTCGATGACCGGTGAAGCCCTCGACCACAAGACGCCGCTGCTGCGCTCGCAGCAGGCCATGGGCACGCACGCAACCCGCATCCTCGAGCTCTTCGGCCACCAGAACCTCAACAACGTCGTCGCCTTCTGCGGGCCGGAGCAGGAGTACTTTCTCGTCGATCGCCACTTCTTCCTCGCCCGCCCCGACCTGCTCAACTCGGGCCGCACGCTCTTCGGTGCCAAGCCGCCCAAGGGCCAGGAGTTCGACGACCACTACTTCGGCGCCATCCCAGAGCGCGTGCTCGGCTTCATGATGGACACCGAGCGCGAGCTGTTCAAGCTGGGGATTCCCGCGAAGACCCGCCACAACGAGGTCGCGCCCGGCCAGTTCGAGATCGCGCCGATGTTCGAGCGTGGCAACGTGGCATCCGACCACCAGCAGCTGCTGATGACGACCTTCAAGACCATCGCCAAGAAGCACGGCATGGAGTGCCTCTTTCACGAGAAGCCGTTCCAGGGCGTCAACGGGTCGGGCAAGCACGTCAACTTCTCGCTCGGCAACAACGAGCTCGGCTCGCTCTTCGTGCCCGGGGACAACCCGCATGACAACGCGCAGTTCCTCGTGTTCTGCGCGGCCACCATCCGTGCCGTTCACCTGTACGGCGGCCTGCTGCGCGCCTCGGTCGCATCGGCCTCGAACGACCACCGCCTGGGCGCGAACGAGGCGCCTCCCGCGATCATCTCGATCTTCCTGGGTGACCAGTTGGCCGACATCTTCGACCAGATTGCCAAGGGGTCGCTGACGAGCTCGAAGAGCCGCGGCACGATGAAGATCGGCGTCGACACCCTGCCGGTGCTGCCGACCGACCCGGGGGACCGCAACCGCACGAGCCCCTTCGCCTTCACCGGCAACCGCTTCGAGTTCCGTGCCCCCGGATCGCTGCAGACCGTCGCGGCGCCGATGGTCACGATCAACACGATCATGGCCGACTCGCTCGACTACATGGCGACCCGCCTTGAGAAGGACGTTGCCGCCGGCATCGACTTCGACGAGGCAGTGCAGAAGCTGCTCACCGAGATCATCACCGAGCACGGCGCGGTCGTCTTCAACGGCGACGGATACTCGGACGCGTGGCCGATCGAGGCAGAGAAGCGTGGTCTGAAGAACCTCAAGACCACGCTCGACGCGCTGCCAGAGCTCATCAGCGAGCCGTCGATGGCGCTCTTCGAGAAGTACGGCGTCTTCAACCACCGCGAGATGCACAGCCGCTACGAGATCGGCCTGGAGCAGTACGCCCAGACGATCGCGGTCGAGGCGCGCCTGACGCTCGAGATCGGGTCGACGGTCATCCTGCCCGCGGCCGTGCGCCACCAGACCGAGGTCGCCGTCAACATCGGTGCCCTCAAGTCGGCGGGCGTAGAGACGGATGCCGCTCCGCTCGACGAGGTCACCGCACCGCTCACCGCGCTGCGCTCCGCCCTCGCCACGCTCAAGAAGGCGCTCGCCGCGGAGGTCGGACACACCGCCCTCGCCGAGGCAGAGCACGCCTACAGCGCGCTGCTGCCGGCGATGGGCGACGTGCGTGCTGCCGCCGACGCCCTTGAGGAGATCGTCGCCGACGACCTCTGGCCGCTGCCGACCTACCAGGAGATGCTCTTCATCCTGTAGGCCCACTGACCGACGCTGGCGGCTGCTTTGGACAGTCGGCCGCCAGCGTCGCACCTATGCGGGCGGGGCGCGGAATAGCCCCGCGGTCGGGGACACGGGGCTACCCGCGTGCCACCGAAGTGGCAGTCGCATAGCGATCGGGTCCGTCTTTGCGACCACCTGTGCAGTATTGACCCCCAAACTGGGGGTTCGGGGGTGAACGTTCCGGTCTAGGGCCGTCGGGATCCCCGGGAATCCGGGCCGAACAGCCAGTTCTGTGAATTGCCTGCACGTACGGTGAAAGCGTTGCTCAGGGCGCGGCCGTCGTCATTCGCTAGGCGGCGAGGGCAGCCTCGAGAGCGACCCACGGCAGCATCGCGCACTTCACTCGGGCGACGTACTTCGAGACCCCGTTGAGCGCGATGGCGTCACCGAAGCGCTCCTCGTCGAGCTCGATCGACCCGCGCGACCGCATCGCCTCCCGAAAATCGTCGAGCAGTCCCGACGCGTTCTCGACGGTGCTCTTCTCAACGAGACCGGCAAGCAGGGATGCCGAGGCCTGCGAGATCGAGCAGCCATGCCCCTCCCACCCCACGGCCGCAATCACGCCGTCACGCACCTCGATGGCGAGAGTCACCTCGTCGCCGCAGGTCGGGTTGACCTGGTGGGAGCTCGCCGTCGCCTGCGCGAGCGGGTGTCGCCCCACCGGGTTCTTCGAGTGGTCGAGAATGAGCTGCTGGTACAGGCTCGCGAGGTCACTCATGCGTCAACTCTAAAGAACGCACGTACCTCGCTGAGAGCATCGAGGAAGAAGTCGATCTCTGCCGCGGTCGTGTAGATCGAGCCGCTCGCGCGGGTTGTCGCGGTGAGCCCAAGACGGCGGTGCAGCGGCTGGGCGCAGTGGTGTCCGACCCGCACCGCGATGCCGCGGTCGTCAAGAAACTGGCCGACGTCGTGGGCGTGCACGCCCTCGACGTCGAAGGCGGCGAGGCCGACGCGGTCGCCACGACCGGTGAGCACGCGGACCCCGTCGATGCGGGCGAGGCCGGCGAGCAGTCGATCGCTGATGGCCTCGCCGTGGGCGGCGATGCGATCCATGCCGATGGCCGAGAGGTAGTCGACGGCGGTCGCCAGGGCGATGGCCTGACTGACCCGCTGCGTGCCTGCCTCGAAGCGCTGCGGGGCGGGGAGAAACTCGGCCGCCTGCATCGTCACCGTCGTGATCATCGAGCCACCGGTGAGAAAGGGCGGCAGGGCGTTGAGAAGGTCGCGGCGCCCGTAGAGCACGCCGATGCCGGTTGGTGCGAGCATCTTGTGACCGCTGAACACGGCGAAGTCGATGTCGAGCTGCCTGAGATCGACGGGAAGGTGCGGCACCGACTGGCAGGCATCGAGCACGACGATCGCGCCGACCCTGTGGGCCGCCGTCACGAGCTCGGCCACAGGCGCGATGGTGCCGAGCACGTTCGAGACGTGGGCGAAGGCGAGCACGCGGGTGCGGTCGGTGATGATCCCGGGCAGCAGGTCGAGGCGCAGGCCGCCCTCGTCATCCACGGGGATGTACTTCAGGGTCGCGCCGCTGCGCTGGGCGAGCTGCTGCCAGGGGATCAGGTTGGCGTGGTGCTCCGACTCGGTGACGACGATCTCGTCGCCGGGCTCGAGGCGCTGGCCGTAGGCGACGAGGTTGATGCCCTCTGTGGCGTTGCTGGTCCAGACGATCTCGTCGGCATCGACGCCGACGAATCGGGCGACGGTCGCGCGGGCTTCCTCGAACTCCTCGGTGGCGAGGGCGGCGAGCGTGTGCGCGCCCCGGTGCACGGCCGAGTTGCGTCGCAGGTAGAAGTCACGCTCAGCATCGAGCACGGCGAGCGGCTTCTGCGAGGTCGCTGCGGAGTCGAGGTAGACGAGCGGGCTGCCGTTGACGGTGGTCGTCAGCAGGGGGAAGTCCTCGCGGATAGCGAGGATCTCCGACTCGGAGAGGGGCATCTCTCAAGTGAACCACGGCCCGCAGGGGCGCCGCCGGGCGACCGGTAATCTGGACTGAATGTCTGCCTTCATTGTCTCCGCCGAAGTTGCCGAGGCCCTCGCCTCCAACCGCCCCGTTGTCGCCCTCGAGTCGACGATCATCTCGCACGGCCTGCCGCGCCCCCGCAACCACGAGGCCGCGCTCGAGTTCGAGCAGATCCTTCGCGACAAGGGCGTCACGCCCGCAACCATCGCGGTGCTCGACGGTGTTCCCCAGATCGGACTGGACGCCGAGGGCGTGCGCCGCATCGCCGAAGACGACCTCGCCAAGGCCTCCGTTCGCGACCTCCCCATCATCGCGGCGACCAAGACCAGCGCCGCAACCACCGTCGCCGCAACCAGCCACCTCGCGGCCCTCGCAGGAGTGCGCGTCTTCGCCACGGGCGGCCTCGGCGGCGTGCACCGCGGAGCGGGCGAGACATTCGACGAGTCGGCCGACCTCAGCACCCTCGCCGTCACCCCGATCACGGTGGTGAGCGCCGGCGTCAAGTCGGTGCTCGACATCGCGGCGACCCTGGAGCGCCTCGAGACGCTCAGTGTTCCGGTTGTTGGCTACGGCACCACGATCTTCCCGAGCTTCTGGCTGCGCGAGAGCGCCTTCACCCTCGACTGGTCGGTCGACACCGCCGCAGAGGTTGCGGCGATCATGAAGGCCCAGGACGACCTCGGCCACGGGCAGGGCATCGTCGTCGCGAACCCGGTTCCTGCCGACCAGGCGTGGGAGAAGGAGGAGCACGACCGCATCCTGCTGGAGGCTCTCGCTCAGGCCGACGAGGCCGGGGTGACGGGTAAGGCAGTCACGCCGTTCCTGCTGCTCAAGATCGTCGAGCTCTCTGGCGGACGCAGCCTCGAGGTCAACCTCGACCTCGCCCGCAACAACGTGCGCGTCGCCGGTGACATCGCCACCGCCTGGGCCGCGCTGCATGCCTAGGGTCCTGGTCGTCGGTGACGTCATCGACGATGTGATCGTCGTGCCGCACGGGCCGATCCGACCCGACACCGACACGGTCAGCGACATCCGGTCGACCCCGGGCGGATCCGCGGGCAACACCGCGAGCTGGCTCGGCCACCTCGGCGTCGAGGTCGAGTTCGTCGGCATGGTCGCCCAGGCCGATGTCGCGCGGCACAGCGCGGTCTTCGAGCAGTACGGCGTCGTGCCGCGGCTGCAGGGCCACCCGACGCTGCCGACTGGGGCGATCGTCATCCTCGTGGAGGGCGAGACCCGCGCCATGCTCACCGAGCGCGGCGCCAACGACTCGGTCGACCTCTCCATCGTCGACGTGAGCGGCTTCGATGCCCTGCACCTCACCGGCTACAGCCTGTTCAAACGGGCGGATTCCGCCCCGGTCACCGCCCTCATCCATCGTGCCCGGGCGGCCGGCCTGCAGGTCTCGGTCGACCCCGGCAGTGCGGGCTTCCTGCTCGACTACGGGGTGGAGCGCTTTCTCGCGGCAATCGCCGATGCCACGATTCTCGTGCCCAACAAAGACGAGGCAGCCGTGCTGGGCGACGATCTGCCCTTCCCGATAGTGGCGGTCACAATGGATCGCGAGGGCGTTCTCGTGAACGGCTCCGTCATCCCCGCGGTCGCCACCACCATCGTCGACCCGACGGGCGCCGGCGACGCGTTCACCGCTGGCTTTCTCGCGGCCCTGCTGCACGGCGATGACCCCAGCACCGCGGCCGCCGCGGGCGCGCGCCTCGCGTCGCAGGCCGTCAGCGTCATGGGAGCCCGACCGCTCTAGCCTGCGGCGACGACCTCGCCCGTTCGCACCGTTCTCGTGCCGGGCACGAGCACGCGCTCCGAGACCTCTTTCCACACGGCGAAGTGCGGCGAGCCCCGGTGGCCCACGGTGAAGTCCTGCTCGGTGCGATAGAGCTCGTAGAAGCTGAACCAGTTGTCGGCGAGGTCCACGACGTCGAAGCGCTCGCAGCCGGGCTCATCGCGCACGCTGGCGGTCGCGTTGGCGGTGCTGGCGGCGCGAAACTCGTCGAGCGACTCTGGGCGAACCTGGGCGGTAAAGATGACGGCGAACATGCCTTCACGCTAGCCGAGTCCGGCAGTTGCACTTTTCTCGGAAAAGTGCAAAAATGCACTCTATGTCTCAGAGTGCAATCGCAGATCGACGCGCGGCGACCGCCGCTCGGCTGACCTCGACCTCTCGGCGCTGGACCGCCGAGCGCGGCCTCAGCGGCTTCACCATCGAGGAGCTCTGCGACGAGGTCGGCATCTCGCGTCGCACCTTCTTCAACTACTTCCCGTCGAAAGACGAGGCCGTTCTCGGCGTCGACGAGGGCGAGGAGGTTGAGCGCCTCGCGGGCACCTTCCTCGCCCTAGAGTCGCGCGGCTGGCCGGCCGTGCTCGAGGACCTCGTGCTGCTCGCGGGCGACATGAGCGAGCAGCTCGGCATCACGCTTGACACGCACACCGAGTTCATCGGCGCTCTGGAGCGGGAGCCGCGCCTGCTCGCCCGCGCCCTCGGTATGAACCGGGAGCGCGAGCAGCAGCTCGCCGAGCTCGTCGCCTCTCGCGAGGGCGTCGCCACCAACGACCCGCGCGTTCGCGCCACCATCGCCCTCTTCGCGACCCTCATGCGGTCCAGCGTCGAGAGCCTGCTCGAGGCAGGCAACGCAGACCTTCGGGCTGCACTCGAGACTTCGCTCGCCGCCCTGCTGGACGTGCTCGCGACACCGAACGATCGAAAGGATCAGTAAATGTCCACCACCACCGAAGCGCCTCTGCTTCTCACCAAGCGCAGGATCTGGATCATCTTCGGCGCCCTCATCGCCGGAATGCTGCTCTCGAGCCTCGACCAGACCATCGTCTCGACCGCGATGCCGACCATCGTCGGCCAGCTGGGCGGCGTCGAGCACCAGGTCTGGCTGACGACGGCCTACCTTCTGGCGACCACGATCGTCATGCCGGTCTACGGCAAGTTCGGCGACGTGCTCGGGCGCCGCAACCTCTTCCTCATCGCCATCGCGCTCTTCACGGTCGCATCCGTCGGCTGTGCCTTCGCGGGTGACTTCACCCAGCTGATCATCTGGCGTGCGGTGCAGGGCCTCGGCGGCGGCGGGCTGATGATCCTCTCGCAGGCGATCATCGCCGACATCGTTCCCGCATCCGAGCGTGGAAAGTACCTTGGCCCGCTCGGCGCCGTCTTCGGCCTCTCCGCCATCGGCGGACCCCTGCTCGGCGGCTTCTTCGTCGACCACCTCACCTGGCAGTGGGCGTTCTACATCAACATCCCGGTCGGCATCGCTGCCTTCGCGATCGCCTGGTTCACGCTCAAGCTGCCGACCAAGAAGGCGACGGCCCCGATCGACATTCTCGGTGTGGTCTTTCTCAGCGCCTTCACCACCTGCCTCATCTTCTTCACCGACTTCGGCGGCGACGGCGAGTACGGCTGGGGAGCGATCCAGACCTGGCTCTTCGGCGCCGGCATGGTTGTCGCGGCTGGCCTCTTCGTTCTCACCGAGTCACGCGCGAAAGACCCGATCATTCCGCTGAGCCTCTTCAAGAACCCGACCTTCGTCAACGCGACGCTCATCGGCCTGACCCTTGGCCTCGGCATGTTCTCGGCGATCGGGTTCGTGCCCACCTTTTTGCAGATGTCGTCGGGAACGTCGGCAGCGGCATCCGGTCTTCTCATGATCCCGATGATGGTCGGCCTGATCGGCACGTCGATCGCCTCCGGTATCGCCATCACCAAGACGGGCAAGTACAAGCTGTTCCCGATCATGGGAACTCTCATCACCGCCGCCGCGATGGTCGCCTTCACGACTCTCAGCGCCGATACCCCCATCTGGCTGATCTGCGTGTTCCTGTTCGTCTTCGGCGCCGGCCTCGGTCTCATCATGCAGGTCGTCGTTCTCGTGGCGCAGAACTCGGTCAACCCGAACATGATCGGAACCGCGACCAGCACGAACAACTACTTCCGCGAGGTGGGGGCGTCACTCGGTGTCGCCGTCTTCGGCACGATCTTCACGACGCGCCTGACCGACAACCTCAAGGATGTCTTCACCGGCGCGGGCGCAACCGCCGAGGCCGCGCAGAACGCCACCGCCACCCTCGACCCGCAGACGCTCAACGCCCTGCCTGACGAGCTGCGGCTCGGGGTCGTCACGGCCTACGCGGACGCGCTGGCCCCCGTCTTCTGGTACCTCCTGCCCTTCATCGGGCTGGCCTTCCTGCTCTCGCTCTTCCTCAAGCAGATCACGCTCTCGGATGAGGCTGGTCTCGTCGCCCGCGGCGAGGCGATCGGCGGTGCAGAGGCCGAGGCGCTCGAGGCCGCGCAGCTGGCCGAGCTCAAGAAGGACCCGAAGAAGAGCAAGACCACCGCTTAACCGACGAATGCCCCGCGCTCGGGCGCGGGGCATTCGACTGTGGAATCGGGGAGGTTAGTCCTCGATGCCGAGGTCAGCGAGAATGTCGCCAACGAGGTTGTCGACGTTCGTGCCGATGTTGCCACCGTCAACGAGGTCGTCAACCTGGGTTCCGATGTCGCCACCGCTGACCGAGGTTCCGTTACCGATGTCTGAGACCTGGCCAACGTCAGAGACGTTGCCGATGTCAGAGACTGCGGTGTCGTTGCCTGAGGCGACGGGGGCCGACACATCGTTGCCGCTCAGCAGGGCGTTGCCCGAAAGCACGTCTCCCGCGTCAACGGACGGTGCGAGCACGACCGGCGAGTCATTGCTGACGTCACCGGTGCGGAAGAGGTCGGCCAGGTTGGTCGACGTCGACGTCGAGCTGTAGTCATTGCTCGACGTGGTGTCGTCTGCCATTGCGGGTGCTGCAAAGCCGGCAACCATGAGGGTCGCGGCAGCAACGCCAGTAACGCCAAACGCAGTCTTCTTCGTGATGTTGTTCATTGTGTGAACTCCTTCATTTCGTGCTGCCGGGGTGTCCCGGCTTGCAAGGAGGTCTCCGACGAGGCCCCTCTAGAAGGTTTGGTCTACTGTGCCCACTTCGAGGGTCAGCGCGATGGGAAAGAGCAGGTCGGCAATTGTTTAGCGAGTTTTCTCAAAGATCCCTGACATAGGCTTTCGACCATGCCTGACGACTCGCTCCTCTCCGACGAGGGGATCGCTTTCGTCACCGAGCGCCACCTCGCGACCCTCTCGACGATGGGGCTCGACGGGCGCATCCACGTGGTCGCGGTCGGCTTCAGCTATCGCGATGGAATCGCGCGCGTGATCACGGGTGGCGGCTCGCGCAAGGTGGCCAACATCCGTGCGGATAGCCGCGCGACGCTGTCGCAGGTGGACGGCATTCGCTGGCTCACCCTGCAGGGCACGGCCACGATTGAGGAGCAGCCCGACCAGGTGCAGCTCGGCGTCGACCTCTACTCGCTTCGCTACCGCACGCCGCGCGAGAACCCGGAGCGCGTGGTCATCGCGATGCGGGTCGAGAAGGTCATGGGCTCGCCGTCGCTGAAGGCTACCTAGCCGCCTTCACGGCCTCGTAGGCCGCGAGAGCCTCGGCGCGGGTGGCCTTGAGGTCGACGATCGGCTCTGGATAGTCGGGTGTCTTCCACTCCGGAACCCACCGGCGCACATAGTCGCCGTGGGGGTCGAACTTCTCCTGCTGCAGCACCGGGTTGAAGACGCGAAAGTATGGGGCGGCATCCGCCCCGCTGCCCGCGACCCACTGCCAGTTGCCCGCGTTGCTCGCCTCGTCGGCGTCGACGAGGCAGTCCCAGAACCACTGCTCGCCGATGCGCCAGTCGATGAGCAGGTTCTTGATGAGAAAGCTCGCGGCGACCATGCGCACCCGGTTGTGCATGTAGCCGGTGTGCCAGAGCTCGCGCATGCCGGCGTCCACCAGCGGGATTCCGGTGCGACCCTGCTGCCAGGCCGCCAGCTGCTTGTCATAGTCGCTTCCCCATCCGAAGGCGTCGAACTCTGAGCGAAAGTTCTTCGTCGACAACTGCGGAAAGTGAAACAGGATGTTCGCGTTGAACTC
>JBIIAR010000349.1:0-2701 GCA_044239765.1 Microbacteriaceae bacterium | reverse complement strand
GCCCACCTCGACCCGCTCGCCCCGTCGACGCCAGAGAACCCGTCGGAGGTTCCGTCGCTGTACGACGTCGCCGTATTCGAGAACAAGTC
This sequence comes from Microbacteriaceae bacterium, assembly GCA_044239765.1. Classification (GTDB taxonomy): domain Bacteria; phylum Actinomycetota; class Actinomycetes; order Actinomycetales; family Microbacteriaceae; genus Conyzicola. Next base: position 2,612 of record JBIIAR010000349.1, on the reverse strand, counting down.
GCCCTCGTTCGGGCCAGCTCTCGGCGCGGTCGACACCCACGGCATCGGCTTCGAGCGCAGCGCCACCTCGGTCGGCCGCTGCGAGGTCGTCTGCTTCGACCCGAAGTCGGAGGGATCGTTCGGCTCCCTCAGCGTCAGCCGTGCTCGCACCGTGATCGAGGCGTGGGCACAGCGCACTGCTGCCCTGTCGGCGATGGACGGCATCGAGCAGGTCTTTCCCTTCGAGAACCGCGGCGAGGCCATCGGCGTCACCCTGCACCACCCGCACGGGCAGATCTACGCCTACCCCTACGTCACCCCGCGCACGCAGCGACTGCTGGCGAGCGCCGCCGTTGTGCCGAACCTCTTTCAGGGCATTCTCGAGCGCGAGAGCGTTGGGGAGCGCGTCGTGCTGCAGGGGGAGCACTTCACCGCGTTCGTGCCCTTCGCCGCACGCTGGCCCATCGAGGTGCACATGCTGCCACACCGCCACGTGCCCGACTTCGCCGAGCTGACCGACGCCGAGAAGGACGAGCTCTCGCGCCTCTACCTGCAGCTGCTGCGCGGAATCGACGCGCTCTACGACACGCCGACCCCCTACATCGCCGCGTGGCACCAGGCACCCGTGTCTGTCGGACGCGACTCTGTGAGACTGATGCTGCAGCTCACTTCGCCGCGTCGCGCCGAGAGCAAGCTCAAGTACCTCGCCGGGTCGGAGGCCGCCATGGGCGCCTGGATCGGTGACGTCACACCAGAGGCCACGGCCGCATTCGTTCGGGAAGGAATCGCACGCGCATGAGCGACATTCGAGACGAGGTCGCCGAGACCTTCACAGAGCTCTTCGGCGCGGAGCCGGCCGGCCTGTGGTCAGCGCCGGGTCGCGTCAACCTCATCGGCGAGCACACCGACTACAACGACGGCTTCGTGCTGCCCTTCGCCATCAACCGCCGCACGGTCGTCGCCCTCGGACTGCGGGATGACCGCACAATCCGCGTCGCGAGCGGCTTCGCCGACGAGGTGGCCGAGATCGCCCTCGACGAGCTGCAGCCGGGAACGGTGAGCGGCTGGTCCGCGTATCCGCTCGGGGTCGCCTGGGCGCTCGGGCAGGCCGGGGCCGACCTGGCCGCCGTTCCGGGGGTCGACCTGTACATCGAGTCGACTGTGCCTGTGGGGGCTGGGCTGTCGTCATCCGCCGCTATTGAAAGCGCGGTGGCGCTCGCCCTCAACGACGTCTGGCAGCTCGGCCTCGACCGTCGCGCCCTCGCCCGCGTCGGCCAGCGCGCCGAGAACGAGATGGTCGGCGCGCCCACCGGCATCATGGACCAGTCGGCCTCCCTGCTCGGGCAGGAGGATGCCGCCGTGTTCCTCGACTGCCGCACCCTCGAGAGCGAGGTGGTCGACCTCGGCTTCCGTGCCGCGGGGCTCGAGCTGCTCGTCATCGACACCCATGTCGAGCACCAGCACTCGACCGGCGGCTACGCCGAGCGCCGAGCGAGCTGCGAGCGCGGGGCAGCCACGCTCGGCGTCACCTCGCTGCGCGACGTCTCGGTGGACGACCTCCCCGGCGCCCGCGACCTTCTCGACGACGAGACCTACCGCCGCGTTCGGCACGTGGTCACCGAGAACCAGCGGGTGCTCGACACCGTGCGGGTGCTGCGCGACCTCGGACCGCTCGCGATTGGCGAGCTGCTGGACGCCTCCCACATCTCGATGCGCGACGACTTCGAGATCTCGGTGGCCGAGCTCGATCTCGCCGTGGAGACCGCGCAGGCGAACGGCGCCATCGGCGCACGGATGACGGGCGGCGGATTCGGCGGCAGCGCCATCGCCCTCGTGCCCAGCGACGCGATCTCGCGGGTGCAGGTGGCGATCGACGGCGCCTTCGCCGAGAGCGGCTACCAGCAGCCGACGATGTTCACGGTTACCCCGTCAGAGGGCGCCATCCGCGAGTAGTCTGAGGATATGTCGAGAATTGTCGCGCTCCTCATCGTCGCGCCGATCCTGCTCGTCGTCGGAGCTATCGTTACCGGTCTTGCCTTCGTGTTCGACGGACTCTCGCAGTACAACGACCCGTTCTCGACCGCGGCGCAGTACGGCGTCGGCTTCGTCATCGCAGCAAGCGCTGCAATCGCCCTGCTTGTGGTCTCGCGTCGAGGCAAGCACCGCGCGGGCGTGGTCGTTGGCGCAGTCCTGACGGGGGTGGCGGTGCTGGTGTCCGGTGCGCCTTTGGCCCTGAGCGTTGGCGGACTCGTTCGCACCGGGATTCAGAGCCTGCAGCCGCTGACTGCGGAGGAGCAGACCTCTATGGCCGAGCTGCGGGACAAATCGGATACCTTCTTCGGCGAGTCGACGAGCACGCTCGGTGAGCTGGAGCGCTTCGCCGACCAGACCTCGACCTACGGATGCCTCCTCGGCAACCTCGACGAGGGAACGCAGCTCGCCGACTTCGTGGTCTACTCCGTGCCAGTCGCCAGCAAAGGCGAGGCGATCCACGCAATTGCGACGCAGTGGGAGTCGCTCGGCTACGACGTCAGCCGCTCCGATGACTACCTCACCATGACCGGGCAGGGGTGGATCGAATCAGCGAGAGTCTCTTGGCGCAACGACCCCGGCGCGGACGTGGGGAACCTCGC
>JBIIAR010000047.1:0-10517 GCA_044239765.1 Microbacteriaceae bacterium | reverse complement strand
ATCGCTGCGAGAACCTCTGCCGCCTTGTCGTCGGTCGAGGCCTGCGCCACCAGGCTGGTCAGAGCGAGGTGGGTGACAGGATCCGTGAGGCGCTCCCGCGTCGCCTGCAGCAGCAGGCGCAGGATCTCGCGCGGCTGCAGTCCAGTGGGGTCAAAGCTCACGTCGGCAGTGTGCAGCGCAATGGCCTCGCCGATGACCCGCTCGATCGTTCCCCAGTGGGTGTAGAGCGTGCGACGCGAGACCTGGGCCTCCTCGGCCAGACGCGAGAAGGTGAGCGGTTCGCCCGTGCGCTCCGACAGCATGCGGCGCGTGACGGTGAGCACATGAATGCGCGTTCGCTCGATTCTCGGGTCAGCCACCTGCCTACTATATGTACCCCAGTGCCCATCGCAAAGCGCTTGCGTTACCTCCAGTATTGGAATACATACGCATATAAATGAAGACGAACCGGTCTGTCTACCCGCGAAAACACCGGGTTTCCGAGGGTTCCGACTCAAATGAGCCAATCACAGGTTTCGGGGTACAACACTTCCCCTCCCGAGTGTCACACGAGAAAGATCGGCAGCATTCCCGGGTTGCGCGCGTGCACGATCACCAGAAACACCACGAGGTCGAAGAGCAGGTGCACGATCAGCACATAGGTGAGCGACTTCGTGATCATGAAGGTGAATCCCTGCAGCAGTGCAAAGGGAATCGTCAGCGCTGGACCCCACGACTGATAGCCGAGCTCCCAGAGAAATGACACGAAGACCACCATCTGCAGCAGGTTTGCGAGCCAGAACGGAAAGTGCCGCCGGTAGAGCACGAACACCGTGCAGATGAAGAACAGCTCGTCCCAGGTGCCGACCGCGTTGACGCCGACAAGCAAGCGGCCGATCTCGTCGGGCGCCGTCACGTGCGGCCAGTTGAGGTACACCCCTGACGAGATGAAGTAGAACGGCAGAATGAGCCAGCCGAGAAAGAGCACGAGCGCGAAGTAGCCCCACTGCACCCGGCTCCACTTCTGGCCGGTCTTCCATGGAAAGCGAATCACGCGGTCCTTGAACCAGAACCGCGACAGCAGGTACGGCACCGCCACCGCGGCCGCCAGCACGAAGCCCACCAGAAAGAAGTTGCCCCAGCTGATGTCGGCCTTCACCGAGATCGTGCTGACGATGAGCATTCCCACGGCGATCAGCAGCAGGTCGCGGAACAGGCCGGACGTGCGGCCCTGGCGATCGAGGATGAAGGCCAGCAGCAGCGCGACGGCCACGATCGGGTAGCCGATCAGCTGCATCCGCAGTGGATAGAGGAAGAGTGCTGAGCCACTGAGCAGGATCGCGGGCAGCAGTGCCCAGGTGAGGGCCTTGGGCGGGGCGACGTCGGCGTCGAGGGCGTGGGGCACGTGCACAGTGTGACAGCTACTGCTGCGGCGGCACCACTGGCATCGACGAGGTGAAGAGGCTGGCACGCTCCTCAGAGTCCGGGTTTCCGGTAAAGAGGCCCTGGTGGTCGCCCTCCTGCTTCGGGGCGCGCTTGCGGGGCGCGGCATCCTCGGTCATGCGCACACGGGTCGCGGGCAGGGCGTCCGGGCGGTTGGCGTGCAGCCACTCGACGAACTGCTCGCGGATGAAGCAGCGCAGGTCGAACAGGGTGGGGGCGTCGACCGCGGTCACCAGCACGCGCACGCGCACGTAGCCGCCGACCGCATCCGTCACCTGCAGCACACTGGCGCGGCCGTCCCAGAGCGAGGTGCGCGCCAGGATCGCGTCGAGCTCGGTGCGCAGCTCCGATGGCCGCACGCCCCAGTCGAGGTCGAGCTCCACCGAGCCGAGCAACTCGCTCGAGCGCCGCGTCCAGTTCTGAAAGGGCGTCGACGTGAAGTAGGTCGAGGGCAGCACAAGGCGACGGTCGTCCCAGATGTGCACGACGACGTAGGTGAGGGTGATCTCCTCGATGCGGCCCCACTCGCCCTCGGCGATCACCACGTCGTCGACGCGGATCGCATCGCTGAAGGCCAGCTGCACCCCCGCGAAGACATTGGCGAGGGTCGACTGCGCAGCGAGACCCGCGACGATGCTGACGATTCCCGCGCTTGCCAGCAGGCTCGTGCCGACAGCCTGCACACCGGGAAAGGTGAGAAGGGCGGATCCGATGGCGACGATGGCGATCACCACGACCACGAGGCGGCGCACCAGCGCCAGCTGGGTCTGCATCCGTCGCGCGACGCGGTTGTCGGGAACATCGACGCGGTACCGCACCATGGCGCGCTCGATGCCGAAGACGGCGAGCGCCGCCACGAGCCAGGCACCGAGGCCGATGGCCAGCAGCAGAAAGACGTGACTGGCAGTGGGATGCGGCATCACCGCCGCGACGGCGGCCCAGACCAGCAGGGTGGTCACCAGCAACCGGAACGGGTGTCTCGCCCGACTGACGAGCGCCCGCGCCCACTCGCGACGACGCGCGGCCGCTCGGGCCAGGAGCGCCACCACCACCACGATGAACAGCGCGATCGCCAAGGCGATGCCCAGTGCGATGCCGAGGTCGAGCCAGCTGGTCCAGTCGATGGTGTCGAGATCCATCGGCTCAAACTACCGGTGCTGAGGCCGCATCAGGTGTGAGAGTTCACAGCAGAGCCGCTCGGCCTCAGCCCGATGCGCACGCCACCGCCACCGGGGGCGGCCAGCACCCGGTCGATCTCGTCGAGCGGATGCACCGTGTCCACGAGCCGGGCGAAGGCATCGTGGTCGGCCGCGCGCAGAAACTCCACCGCGCTGAGCAGGTGCTGCGGGGCATAGTTGTGCACCCCACGAACTGTCAGCAGCCGACGCACCACCTGCTCTGGGTCGATCGCGACAGTGCCATTGGGAAACACGCTTCCGACAAGGATCAGCGCGGCTCCGATGTCAGCTGCACCGAGCAGCGCGCTGACGGCAGCGGGAGCGCCCGAGAGCTCGAGGGCCACGCCGTAACCGTGCTCGGTGACCGAGGCCAGCGCGGTGCGCAGTCCGTCGTCGCTCCCGTCGGACACAGCGGATGCCCCAAAAGCCAGAGCCGCCGCCCGACGCTCCTCTGACGGATCGCTCGCAACCACGATCGCACCGCGAGCGACGGCGACGGCTATCGCGGTGAGGCCGAGCATGCCGCAGCCAGAGACCGCGACGACGGCCCCGGCCAGCGGCCGCACCTCCTCTGCTGCGGCGATGGCGGCCATCACGGTTGCCGTCGCGCATGACGCGGGGGCGAGCACCTCCGCCGGAATGTGCTCGTCGACGATGACGACGGGCGTGCGTGCGAGCAGCTGCACGTGGCTGGCGAAGCCGCCGTTCAGCTCCCAGCCGCGCTGCACCCGCTCGTGGCCGTACTTGCGCAGCGCGACGCACTTCTGCGGAAGGCCGGAGAGGCAGTATCGGCACGCGCCGCAGTCCACGGCCACTCCCCAGACGACGCGCTGGCCGACAGAGAGCGCAGTGCCGTCGACCGAGCGGGGGGCGGAGCCTGGGCCGACGGCGACAATATGGCCCACCTGCTCGTGACCGAGAACGACCGGCGTGTCGACATGACGATGACCCTGCATGGTGTGCAGGTCAGAGCCGCAGACGGTCGCGAGCTCGACCGCGACGAGAGCCTCCCCGGCGTGCAGCTCGATAGCCGGCACCGCGATGCTCTCCAGGTGCTGGTCGACACCGCGAAAGACCATGGCGTACATGTCGCCGCTGACGCGTATGGAGGTCACTGCAGTGCGGCAGGCAGGTCTGCCACGCTCGCGAGCACCAGGTGTGCACCCGCGGCGCGCAGCGACGCCTCGTCGCGTGCGCCGGTCAGGACTCCCACCACGAGGCCCGCGCCCGCGGAGCGGCCGCTCGCGGCATCGGACTCGGTGTCCCCGACGACAACCACGCTGGCGACGGAGCTCGTCTCGGTGCGGATCAGAGCGGTGAGAACGAGATCGGGCGCGGGCCGACCGCGGCCGGCGTCGGCGGGGCTGAGCACGACATCCGCTAGCTCCGTCCAGCCGAGGCTGGTGAGGATCGCATCGGCCGTGGCGCGCGAGAACCCCGTCGTGAAGGCAATCTTCAGCCCACGCTCGCGCAGCGCCGCGATGGCCTGCTCCGCGCCGGGGATGGCCGCGCAGCGGCCCTCGTCGATCAGGTCGCGAAGTGACTGCTCGAACTGCACATTGAGCTTCTGCGCTGTCTCCTCGTCGGCAAGCGCGCGGAACACGTCGATCTTCGACTGGCCCATCGTTGCCCGCACGTGGTCGAGCGCGGCCTCTCGGCCTTCCTCGGTGTCCTTCACCAGATCCCAGGCGCGCGCGAACGCGCCCTCGACGAGGCCGTCGTCAACGACGGTCGTGCCGGCCATGTCGAGAACGACGAGTTCGTAGGCGGTGGTCATAGCGCTTCTCCCTTGGTGGTGCCGAAAAGGTCGTCGATGACGGTGGCGGCGAGGCCGAGTCCCGTCGTCATTCCGATGCCGGTGGTGACGCTCACCACACGGATGCCGTCACCGGGCGACGCGATGAGAAAGTCCTCCGGGGCGGTCGCGTAGACGCCCTGCCACCGCTGGCGGATGCGCAGCGGTGCACCGAACAGGTCGGCAGACAGGCGGGCAAGCAGCTCGAAGGCCTCCTCCTCCTGAAAGGGCGTGATCGCCGTGCCGCGGTAGTGGGTGTCGCCGACGAGCAGTGTGCCGTCAGGACGCTCGGTGTACATCTGATTGACGTCGCGCGTGAACAGCTCCGGGCTCTCACGGGCGTATCGCTCGCGCACCACGGCGGCCGAAGCGGTGTCGGCCGTGCCGCGGTAGCGCAGCATCGAGGTGCCGGTGAGCAGGGGCATACGAAGGCCGACGCCTTCGGCGAGCATCATGTCGAGTCCGCACCGCTCGATGCCGTGCTGCTCGGCCATCTCGGGAAAGAGCTGGTCGACGTCGAAGTTCACCGCGAAGACGATGGCCTCTGCACTGATGTCGCCGCGCGCGGTGTGCAGCACGCCGGGCGAGACGCCGACGGCCGAGGTGCGCCAGCGAAACTCCACACCGCGCTCTGCCAGGTGCCGCGCGATTGCGGGTGCGGCCTCGCGGGGGTCGGTCTGCAGGTCGGCGGCGAGCCGCATCCCGCCCACGGCCCCGACAACGGGAGCGAGGTCGGCGACCTGCGCCGCGGTCAGCAGCTCGCCGAGCCCGGCCTCCTCGAGCACCGCGAGTTCGTCGTCTGCTCGCGCCACGAGCAGGGCGCCCGTCTCGCGCAGCCAGAACCCGGCGCGCTCAGCGAGGGTCAGCCAGATCTCGCGGGAGCGCTCGGCGTACTCCTTCGCGATTCCCGTGTGCACGCTCGTGCCGATGTGGCCGAAGTTGCGCACGCTCGCCCCGGTGATGGCGGTCGCCCGATCGACGACGACCACCCGAAGCCCCCGCTCGGCCGCGGCGGCAGCGTGGCCGAGGCCGACGATGCCGGCGCCGACCACCGCGAGGTCGTAGGCCACCACTACCTGAGCGCCCGGCGGATCAGAATCGACACGGACTCGATGACGACAACCATGAGGATGATCACGAAGAGAAAGGCCACGACCTGGTCGAAGTGCCGCCCCTGCAGCGCGTTCATCAGCAGGAACCCGATGCCACCGCCGCCCACGATGCCGAGCAGGGTCGCGGCACGTACGTTCTGCTCGAGCAGGTACATGAGGTGGCTGACGAGCGAGGGAACGGACATCGGCACCGTCGACGCGAAGAACACCTGCGGCCGGCTTCCTCCCGCCGCTGCAAGCGCGCGCTCCGGACCGTTCGGCACCTCCTCCATCGAGTCGCCGATGAGCTTGCCGAGCAGGCCGACGCCGCCGATGCCCAGCGCGAGCGCCGCCGCCTGCGGCCCGAACCCGGTCGCGATGATGAAGAGAATCGCGATGACGAGGTCGGGGATCGCCCGAACGAACAGCGCGATGCCGCGAAAGAGGTTGCGCACCCAGTGGTTCGGCGCGACGTTGCGAGCCGAGAGAGGCCCGACAACCGCTGAGATCACCGCCGCCATGAGCGTCGCGGCGAAGGCGACGGTGAGCGTCGTGGCGACGGCGCTGACGACATCGCCCAGGTCGCGGCTGCCGAAGTTCGGCGGCCAGACCGCCCGGTCGAGCGCCGGGTTCGAGACCTGGTCGAAGCGCCAGCCCGAGACCAGGCGGGTGAGATCGGGTTGCGTGTAGAGGTAGGCGAAGGCGACCGCGGCGATACCGAGCCAGATCCAGATCGTCGTCGTAACCCGCGATCTGTCCCACGGTCGATGCAGAGCGGCCTCGATGCGGGTGTTGCGCTCTGTCACAGCGTCGGCCCGCGCGGCGAGCGGCGCGCTTCTCGCAGAGCGGCGCTGCGCGGCGCGCACGAGGGTGTCGCCGATGCCGCGACCGGTTGGCCGCACGTTGAGAAGGCGCGCGCGAATGGTCGATGAGACGATCTCGAACAGCACGCAGAGCGCGATGATGATGATGACGATGGGAATGACGCGCCGCATGCCGGCCGGTCCGGCGTGCAGCGCCTCGTCGAGGTCGTAGCCGAGCCCGGCAACGCCGACGACACCCAGAATGACGGTTCCGCGCAGGTTGATGTCGGCGCGGTGCAGGGTGACGGCGATCCATGCCGGCAGCGCCTGGGGCACGACGCCCGCCCAGAACTGCTGCGACCTCGAGCCGCCCGTGGCCTTGACCGCCAGTCGCGGGCCCTCGTCGATCTGCTCGATGGCGTCGGCCATCATCTTCGAGATCATGCCGACGGAGTGCAGTCCGACCGCGACGATGGCGGGCAGGGTGCCCGCGCCGAACCAGAGGAACGCGAAGAACACGACGAGCGCGACGTCGGGCACGGCGCGGGCGACGACGCCGATGCCGCGGCAGAGGGCCATGACGAGACCGTTGGGCGACGTGTTGCGCGCTGCGCCGTAGGCGACCGGAACCGACAGCACCGCGGCGAGCGAGGTGCCGGCGATGACGAGCGCGAGCGTGATGAGGATGCTGCCGCCGAGGTGGAAGATCGGATCCCACCCCTCCCACTCGGTGACGTAGGTCTTGGTGCCGCCCTCGCCGACGGTCGCGATGACCTGCCATCCGGGCCACTCGAGGGGCGTCGCCGAGGCGATGAAGCGTGAGACGTTGCCAACGGTCGTCTCGATGTTGCGAAAGCTGTAGTCGAGGGAGAGGAACGACGCGACACCGAGAACGGCGATGCCGATGATCACGGCATACGAGACGATCGTCGACGTGCGGGGCGGCGGCCGCTTGATCGCGGCAACGCGATCCACTGCGGATGCGGTGGGCCGCTCCTGCAGCGCGGTCACGACTTCTCCGCGTCGGTGCCGTGCTCGTGCTCGCGGGACTCCTTGCGAAGCTCCTCGCTGAGCAGCTGCTCGCGCACCTCGGCCAGCTCCTGCTCGATCGCGGCGAGCTCACCGGTCGTCGTCGCGACGCGTCCGTAGATCTCCATGACCTTGTCCTTCGACAGGTCGTTGGTGGGGGTGTCGAGCACGACCTCGCCGGCACGCAGGCCGACAACCCGGTCACCCCATCCGAGGGCAAGCTCGACCTGGTGCAGGGAGCAGACGACGGTGAGGCCGCGCTCGGCGGCGATCTCACGGATGAGGGCCATCACCTGGCTGCTCGACTCCGGGTCAAGGGAGGCGACGGGCTCATCCGCCAGCAGAATCTCCGGGTCCTGCATGAGGGCGCGCGCGATGGCGACGCGCTGCTGCTGTCCGCCAGAGAGGGTGTCGGCTCGCTGGTACGCGCGCTCCAGCAGTCCGACGCGTTCCAGATGGGCGAGGGCCTTGAGGCGCGACTCGCGTGGATAGCTCCAGGTGCCCACGCGCGGACCGCGCAGCGTCGACAGCGAGCCGGTCAGCACATTCTCGAGCACGGTCAGCGGACCCACGAGCTCGAACTGCTGAAAGATGAAGCCGATGCGGCCGCGCAGCGTGCGCAGCTCACGACCGCGCAGGGCACTGACGTTCTCGCCGATCGAGAGCACGGTGCCCGCACTCGGGGTCTCGAGGCCGTTGATGTGACTCAGCAGCGTCGACTTTCCCGAGCCCGAGAGCCCGAGAAGCACGACGATCTCGCCGCGGGCGACAGACAGCGACACCCCCGACAGTGCCGGTTCCTTGGCGCCTGGATAGGTCTTGCCAAGGTCGGTGATCTGCACCACGGGGGTGTCGCTGTTCGTCATCTGCGTTCTCTCGTTATTCGGTGACTACCGGGCCTTAGGCCTGGCAGGCCTCAACCTGGTCGGCGATCTGCTCGCACACGGCGCGGATCGAGTCGAAGTACGAGTCCTCGACGGGGCCGAAGCCGAACCAGTTCTCGGTGAGGAACGGGTTGAGCTCGATGCCGGCGTCAGTCAGCGACGCCTGGGTGCTGTTGGCGATGTTCTCAAGCAGCAGCGCCTTGAGGTCGGCCGGCAGGCCAGCCTGCATGACGATCGGCGCCGCAGGAACCTGGAAGCGGTCAACCTCGACGAGCGCGCCCGAGTCGAGCAGCGGGTCGGCGTCGACATCCTGCGCGAAGCCAACCTCGCACTGGGTGCCCTCAGCGACGAGCGCCGCGGTGAGGTCGTGCTCCTCGCCGTAGACCGTGTTCTCCTCAGAGACCTCGACGCCGGCTGTCAGCAGCTGCGAGACCGGGATGGCGCGCCCAGAGGTCGACGTCGGGTTGACGAAGCAGACAGGCTGGTCAGCGAAGTCCTCGATGGACTCAGCGTCAGAGGCCGGGTTCTTGACCGCCACAGAGAAGTAACCGGGCTCGGCGCCTTCCTTGGTGATCTGCGCACCGATCGGCTCGATCTCGCCGCCGGCAGCCTGGGTCTGGAAGTAGGTGAAGGAGGAGATCTGCGCGATGTCGATCTGGCCGGAGGCGAGACCCTGAACAACGGCGGTGTAGTCGGTGGCCTCGAAGAAGCGCACCTCCTTGCCGGTGACCTCGGCGATCCAGTCGGCGATCGGCTGGGCGTCCTGGTCGGCGCCCTCGTGGTCGGGAAGCGTCGCGAAGACCAGCACGTTCTCGTCGCCCGAGGCGAAGGTTCCGGCGTCTGCAGCGGGGGTCTCAGTGGTGGTCGGGGTGGAGGAACACGCGGTGATTGCGGCGAGCACGAGAGCGGCGGTGCCGACTCCCGCGAGGCGCTTGAGGTTAAGGGACATTGCGAGCCTTTCGTAGCACCGGGAGAACCCCGGCAGGTTAAGCAGGACTCGCTGAGGCTAAAAGTGCCGTGTAACCGGATGCGCAGCAGTAGGTGAACGGCAGAGTACCCGCGCCTGAACACGAGTGCGGCCCCGCACGCCGCCGGTAGAATCGTCTGCGTGACCCCGGGTGCCGATACTGTCCAGAACGCCGCAGCAACGCCGGAGAAGGAGCAGCCCTACGGCGCCCTCGGCCTTAAGGAGGACGAGTACCTCAGAATCCGCGAGATTCTCGGCCGCCGCCCCACGAGCGGCGAGCTCGCCATGTACTCGGTCATGTGGAGCGAGCACTGCTCCTACAAGTCGTCGAAGACCTACCTGCGCCAGTTCGGCCAGAAGGTCAGCGAGGGCATGAAGAAGAACCTCATGGTCGGCATGGGCGAGAACGCCGGCGTGCTCGACGTGGGCAACGGCTGGGCAGTCACCTTCAAGATCGAGAGCCACAACCACCCCTCGTACATCGAGCCCTTTCAGGGGGCGGCCACCGGCGTCGGCGGCATCGTGCGCGACATCATCTCGATGGGCGCCCGCCCCGTCGCCGTGATGGACGCCCTGCGCTTCGGCCGAATCGACCACGACGACACCCCGCGCGTCGTGCACGGAGTCGTCAGCGGCATCAGCTTCTATGCCAACTGCCTCGGCCTTCCCAACATCGGCGGCGAGACCTACTTCGACTCCGTCTACCAGGCCAACCCGCTCGTCAACGCGCTCGCGGTCGGCGTGCTGCGCCACGAGGACCTGCACCTCGCCAACGCCCGCGGCGTCGGCAACAAGGTCGTGCTGTTCGGTGCCCGCACCGGTGGCGACGGCATCGGCGGCGCATCCATCCTCGCGTCGGACTCGTTCTCTGAGGGCGGCCCGACCAAGCGCCCCGCGGTGCAGGTCGGCGACCCCTTCGCAGAGAAGGTGCTCATCGAGTGCTGCCTCGAGCTGTTCGCGCAGGACCTCGTCGAGGGCATCCAAGACCTGGGTGCCGCGGGCATCTCGTGCGCGACCTCCGAGCTCGCGTCGAACGGCGACGGCGGCATGTTCATCGAGCTCGAGAAGGTGCTGCTGCGCGATCCCTCGCTCACCGCCGAAGAGATCCTGATGAGCGAGAGCCAGGAGCGGATGATGGCGGTCGTCACGCCCGAGAAGCTCGAGGGCTTCCTCGCGGTCACCGCGAAGTGGGACGTCGAGACCAGCGTGCTCGGCGAGGTCACCGACACCGGCCGTCTCGTCATCAACTGGCACGGCGAGGAGATCGTCAACGTCGAGCCGCGCACGGTCGCGGTCGACGGCCCGGTCTACGAGCGCCCCGTGGCCTACCCCGCCTGGATCGACGCCC
>JBIIAR010000348.1:0-2703 GCA_044239765.1 Microbacteriaceae bacterium | reverse complement strand
GGCCGCGACCTGCTGGTCGCGGCCCTTCGTCGTTTAACGCCTAGGAGCAGATCTCGCCGATCTTGGTGAACGAGCTGTCGACTTCGTCTGAGCTGGCGGTGAGGGCCTCGACATCGGCGTTCTCGGGGTCAGCGGCGTAGGCCTCGATCTGCACGGCGAAGCCCGAGATCGCGTCGACCACGGGGCCGGCGGCCTCGCGCACCTCGGCGTTCTCGATGCCGGCGACGGCACCCTCGAAGTCCTTCGCGGTCTCAGAGATCGCGGCTGCGGCCGCATCGGGGTCGGTGGTCAGGTCGCCGGTGGCAGCGGTGACGCCGTCGGCAACCGTCTGCGAGGCGGTCTCGAGCTCGGCGCAGCCGTCGGCAACGGACTGACCGGTAGCGCAGCCGCTGAGGGCGATGCCGAGGGCGAGCGTAAGGGTGATGGGGGCGAGAACCGTGAGCTTCAAGAGGCACCTTCGTGTAAATAAATGAGCAGAACTCGACCAGTCTATCGCTGGGGGTAGACGGTCTCCCCGTTTGCCAGCATGGTCACAAACTCCGCGATCTTGCGAGCGCGTGTCTCGGCGCGCTTCACGTTGGCAAGGCGAAAGAGAATCGCCCAGCGGTTCTGCGCGGTGAGATTCGAGAACAGGGCCTGTGCCGCGGGGTTGGCGGCGAGGGCGAGCTGCAGGTCGGCGGGAACCTCGGCGTCCTTCTGGCGGTAGGCGGCATCCCACCGTCCGTCTGCCTTCGCGCGGTCCACCTGGGTCTGACCCTCTGGTCGCATCCGACCCTGGGCGGTGAGTCGATCGACGTGCTCCCGGTTGACCTGCGACCACACGCTGCGAGCCCGGCGCGGCGAGAAGCCGACAGAGTAGTAGTCGTCGTCGAGTGAGCCTGTCTGGCCGTCGATCCACCCCCAGCAGAGGGCGACGTCGAGCGCCTCGGCGTAGAGCATGCCCGGCTTGGTCGAGCTCTTCTTTCGCAGCTGCAGGCGGATGCCGTCATGACTGAGATTCTTGGCCAGCCACGCCTCGAACTCGGCCGCGGTCGCGAACAGCAGCAACTCGCGGTCCTTCACGCTCGCCATCAGCTCCCCAGTCCCGCGACGAGGTTGACGGTCGTCGCGAGGATGACGCTACCGAACACGAACGACAGCAGCGCGTGGCGCAGAACCGTCGTTCGAATGCCATGGCTCGTCACCGCGGTGTCGCTGACCTGGAAGGTCATGCCGAGGTTGAACGAGAAGTAGGCGAAGTCGCTGTAGCGCGGCGGCTCGGTCTGGTTGAAGTCGATGCCACCCTCGCTGTCGCCGCCGTAGTAGAGGCGGGCGTAGCGCAGGGTGAAGAGGGTGTGCAGCAGCACCCACGACAGGGCGACGCTGAGCAGGCCGAGGGCGGCGAGGCCGAAGCGCTCGATTCCCGCGGCCTGGCCGGCGGGTATGAGCACGGTCGCCACCGCGGCGAGACTGGCTACGCCGAGTAGAACGACGAGACCGTCGGCGACCTCGCGGTTGGAGTCCTCGAGGGTGGCGTGCGCCTTGGTCGAGGCCGCGTCCTGTCGGCTGATGACGATCCACACCCAGGCCGAGAAGGTGGCTGCGGCGACGGCCCAGCCGATGACGGGGGCGAGCATCCAGTGGCCGAGTGCGCCCGTGACGAGGGCGGCGGCGGTGCCGAGCAGCAGCATGACGACAACACGCAGCAGGGCGTGCCGGTGGGGATTGCGCATGGCCAGAGAATACGCGAGAGCCCCGGGTCTGCACCCGGGGCTCTCGTCGTGGGGTTAGGCGCTGATGACCTCGGTCGTCTGCACCTCGACCTTGCGCGGCTTAGCGCGCTCGCTCACCGGGATGGTGACGCTGAGCACGCCGTTGTCGTAGTTCGCGCTGATGGACTCCGTGGCAATGCCGTCGCTGAGGGTGAACTGGCGGTAGAAGCTGCCGCTGGGGCGCTCGCTCGCCATCCACTTGACGCCCTCGCGGCTGCGCGGGGTGCGCTCGGCGCGCACGGTCAGCACGCGACCGTCGACGTCGACATCGATCGAACCCGGGTCGACGCCCGGAAGGTCAGCGTTGAGCACGTAGGTGTCACCGTCGCGGTAGAGGTCGATCGGCATGAGGCGCGGTCCCTGCTGCGCGTCACGCGCGCTTGCGGCGACGCGGTCCAGCTCACGGAACGGGTCAAAGAGAACAGCCATGGTTACTACTCCTTCAAACTTGAGTCGCCTTGACTCAACTATGAAAAATTTAACCGCCGGATGCTGAAAGAATTCCTAAAATCGCGCACGGCGAACACGCCCGGGCCGCGATCGCGCCGCGAGCTCAGTAGCCGCTGAAGTAGTCCGTCGTCACACGCTTGGCGCCGAGCTTGCGCAGGGTCACCCGCAGCGTGTTGACGAGCGCCGGCGGCCCCGAGATGAAGGTGCGTCGCGAGGCAAGGTCGGGCACATGCTCGCTGAGCACCTCGCCGGTGAGACGCGTGCCGGCGTAGATCCATCCCGTGGGCAGCGTGGCCGGCTTGGTCGGGGCGGAGACGATCACGCGGGCTCCGCTCGACTTCAGCAGATCGCTGTAGGCGAGCTCTGCGGGGTCGCTCACCGCGTAGGCGACGACCACATCGCGGCTCAGTCCGCTGGCCTGGTCGTGGGCCAGCTGCGAGGCGAAGGGCGTGATGCCGATGCCGCCGGCAACGAGCAGCAGGGGAGTGCTCGGCTCGGGCAG
>JBIIAR010000046.1:0-10533 GCA_044239765.1 Microbacteriaceae bacterium | reverse complement strand
ACCAACGAGCGCCGTGCGCGTTCCCCGCGGCACCTCGAACGAGACGCCGCGCAGCACCGCTGCCTCGACGGGCTCCTCCGAGTCCTCTGAGCGCGCCTTGACGACGGAGTCCGGGTAGCTGAACTCGACGCTGTCGAAGGTGATGGCGGCGTCCGACGGGACGTCGGCCGAGGGGGTGACCAGGGCATCCCCTTCGTTCTCCGACGGAAGGTTGATGACCTCCTGGATGCGGCCGAGAGCACCGAGGGCCTGGTTCACAGAGTTGATGGCGCCGAAGGCCTGGCCGAGCGGCATGATCATCATGAACAGGAAGAGGATGAACGAGACGAGGCTCGCGACGGTGATGGCGCCGCTGGCGACGCGGTACCCACCTACGCCCAGCACGACGAGCAGCGAGACCTGCAGGGCGATGCCGGCGATCGGCACGACGAGGGCCGAGATGCGGGCAACCCGCAGGCCGGCGCGCCAGGCGCCGCGAGCGTCCTCCTCGATGAGCGTGATCTCGCGCTCGGTCGCGTTGGCGGCGCGCACGGTGCGAATGGCGCCGATAGAGCGCTCGACCGCGGCGGCGAGGTCGCCGACCTTCTCCTGCTGCTGCTTGCTCGCCACCCGGATGCGCCCCGAGAGGCTGATGACCGTGACCAGTGCAATCGCGATCACCGCGACGGTCAGCCCGAGAAGCAGTGGATCGATGAGCAGCATCGCGATGAGTGCTCCGACGAAGATGAGCACGCCGCCGACCGCGTCGACGAGCCCCTGGGTGATGACGGCGTACAGCAGCGTGGTGTCGGAGCCGACGCGGCTGACGAGGTCACCCGTGCGACGGCTGTCGAACTCGCTGATCGGCAGGTGCAGCATGCGGCGCACGAGCTGGCGACGGGCGCTGAAGACGACGCTCGTTCCGGTGCGCTGCAGCAGGTAGTGCTGAAAGCCGTTGAGCAGCGCGGTGATGATGACGAGGCCGACGAGCGCCCAGACGATCCAGCCGAGGCTGTCGCCCTTCTCGACGACGGTGATGACCTGGCTGACGAGCAGGGGCTGCGCGAGTGATGCTGCGGCGCCGAGGATGCTCAGGGCGATGACGACCGCGAGCACCGGTTTGTGCTCGAAGAGGTAGGGCAGCAGCTGGCTGAAGCGCGCGCGGGGACCCTCCTCCGGCTGGCGGGCGAAGGGGGAACGGCGGGCCGGAGTAGCTGTGGACACAGCTTCCACCGTAGCCCGTGCCCGCTAGCCCGCCGTACTCCCCACGTAGCAGTTGCTGTCGTCGACCTGCTCGCTCCACCATTCGGCCCCGCCGTTGAGCTCTGCTCCCGCCGGGGTGACGACGTAGCTGCAGTTGCTGAAGCTCGCACCGGTGAAGCCCCACAGCTGGTTGGCCCAGCGGGTGAAGTTGCCGGCGGCGGCTGCCTCGTCGGTGTCGCCCTGGATGCCGGCGATGAGCGAGCCGTCACCGGGGCCGTAGAGGTAGCGGTCGCGGGCGCAGTGCGGGGTGGCCGAGTCGACGTCCGGGTCTTCGACGAGAAATCCGCCAGAGGCGAGTGAGACATCGTCGGTGGGCGTGGGGAAGAGACGGATGCGGGTGTCGGCTGGCCACTCGGCCGTACCGGTCGAGGTGGCGGTCACATCTGCTGTGACGAAGCTCCACAGGTTGGCCTCGTAGACGCCGGCATCGAGGTAGCCCTCGCAGGTGGTTGTCATCAGCGCGGGGCGGTCGGCGGCGCTGTCATCGCTCCACGCGGTTGCCCTGTGCACGGTGAGCACGAGGTCGAGCGCGGCGCCGTTCTCGGCCGTCGCTCGGGTGCTGACCACGAGCAGCACGTCGGGGTCGAGCTCGGCCGCGGGCGGTCCGACCGTCTCGGTCGGCTTGCTCGTCGCGGGGGAGTCGTCTGTTGGTGCTGGAGCCGGTGTCGGACCGCAACCGACGAGGAGAAGAAGGGGCAGGGCGAGCAGAGAGAGGGGGCGGCGCACGGAACCTCCTGAGGTCGGATGCGCCCAGCGTAGTGGAGCGTGTCGTCCCACGTCATTAGGCTCGAACGGTGCCTGCTCCCGTTATCTCCGCGCGCAATCTGCGCAAGACCTACAAGGACTTCGTCGCGGTCGACGACCTGAGTTTCGAGGTCACGCCCGGGGAGGCCTTCGGGCTTCTCGGTCCCAACGGCGCCGGCAAGTCGACGACGATGCGCATGCTCGGCGCGGTCTCTGAGCGCAGCGGCGGCGACCTCGACATCCTGGGCCTCGATCCCAATGAGTTCGGGCCAGAGGTGCGCTCCCGACTCGGCGTGGTGCCGCAGTCCGACAACCTCGACTCCGAGCTGCGGGTGCGCGAGAACCTGCTCGTCTACGGCCGCTACTTCGGAATTCCGCGCGCGGTCGTCGCCACGCGGGCCGACGAGCTACTCGAGTTCGCGCAGCTGGGCGACCGGGCGAAGGCCCGCGTCGACGACCTCTCCGGTGGCATGAAACGTCGTCTGACGATCGCCCGCGCTCTCATCAACGAGCCGCGCATCCTGCTGCTCGACGAGCCGACGACCGGACTCGACCCGCAGGCCCGGCACGTGCTGTGGGACCGCCTCTTTCGCCTCAAGGAGCAGGGCACGACCCTCGTGCTCACCACCCACTACATGGACGAGGCCGAGCAGCTCTGCGACCGGCTGGTCGTCGTCGACAAGGGCCGCATTCTCGCCGAGGGGTCGCCCGCCTCGCTCATTCGCGACCACTCCAGCCGCGAGGTGCTCGAGCTGCGCTTCGGCAGCGACAGAAACGCGGATGCCGTCGCCCTTCTGCAGGGAATCGGCGACCGCATCGAGACCCTCCCCGATCGCGTGCTCATCTTCGCCGCGAACGGCGAGGCCGCGCTCGAAGAGGTCTCGCGGCGCGGGGTGGAGTCGCTCACCAGCCTGGTGCGCCGCTCGTCGCTCGAAGACGTCTTTCTGCGGCTGACCGGGCGGACGCTCGTCGAATGAGTGAGGTCGACCTGCGGGCGGAGGCCATGGAGTGGGGAGCGCGCGCCCGCCGCGGCGGCGCCTGGTACGCGGCGGAGCACCGCATCCTCAGTATGAAGGCCTTCGCCATCACCCTGGTGATGCTGATGTTCGCCAACCCCCTGCTCTACCTGCTCAGCCTCGGCCTCGGGCTCGCGTCCCTCATCACGGCGGAGGTGGGCGGCGTCAGCTACATCGTGTTCGTGGCACCCGCGCTGCTCGCTGCGGCGGCACTGACCGGCGGGGCCGAGGAGTCGACCTACCCGGTACTGCTCGGCTTCAAGTTCAACCCGATGTTCTTCTCGATGGCGGCATCGCCCCTGCAGCCGCGGCAGATCGCCACCGGGGTGTTCATCGGCACCGCACTGCGGGTGGTGCCGACCGTGGTCGTCTACTACGGCATCCTGCTGTTATTTCAGGCCACACCGTCGGCGCTCGGCGCGCTCACGATTCTCACCGCGTCGCTCGTCGGCATGACGGCCGCGTCCCTCGTGACCTGGTACACGGCGACGGTCATCGACGACAAGGGTCAGATGGCGGTCATCATGCGGTTCATCGTGATGCCGATGTTCCTGTTCAGCGGCACCTTCTTTCCGCTGACCCAGCTGCCCCTCTACCTGCAGTGGATCGGCTGGATCTCGCCGCTCTGGCACGCGAGCGAGCTCGGGCGGGTGCTCAGCTACGGCATGCCCGAGCCGCTGTGGCTCACCGTGACGCACGTCGTCGTGCTCGTCACGCTGCTCGTCGCGGGCTGGATCGGCGCGCAGCGGGTTTTCGATCGAAGGCTCAACTCGTGAGCGTCAGGGCGCTCTACGCGGGCAACGCGCGGTCGGTTGTCTACCGCGGCGTGCTGGCGTCGAAGAGCTCGAACGCCGTCGTCATCATCAGCGGCTTCTTCGAGCCGATCTTCTACCTGCTGGCACTGGGCCTCGGCGTCGGATCGCTCATCGGCACAGTGCAGAGCAGTGACGGCGTCGAGGTGCCCTACGCCGCCTTCATCGCGCCCGCACTTCTTGCGGTGGCGGCGATGAACGGCGCGATCTTCGACTCGACGTGGAACGTCTTCTTCAAGATCCGCTTCGCCCGGCTCTACGAGGGCATGCTGGCGACCTCGCTCGGACCGCTGGATGTCGCCCTCGGCGAGATCTCGCTCGCGCTGGCGCGCGGCGGACTCTACGCCCTCGGCTTCATGCTCGTCATGCAGGCGCTCGGCCTCAACCTCGCGTGGACAGCGCTGCTCGCCCTGCCCGCGGTGCTGCTCATCGCCTTCGGGTTCGCCGCTGTCGGCATGGCCATCACCAGCTACCTGAAGACCTTCCAGCAGATGGACTGGATCAACTTCGTGCTGCTGCCGATGTTCCTGTTCTCAGCGACCCTGTACCCGATCACGGTCTACCCCGAGCCGGTGCAGTGGCTCGTGCAGGCCCTGCCGCTCTGGCACGGCGTGGAGCTCGTGCGCGGCCTGACCACGGGAGTGCTGAGCCCGCTCATGCTCGTGCACGTGCTGTACTACGTGCTGATGATCGTCGTCGGCCTCGTCTTCACGACGCGGCGGCTGCGCGCGATCTTCCTGAGCTAGACCAGCCCGCGCGCCTGCAGCTGGTTGAGCACGAAGGCCGCGATCAGGCCGACGGCGACCAGCGTCGCGATAGCGATGAAGAACTTACCTGCGTTGAATCCGGGCTGCGCCATGCCTCGACCCTACCGTTCGCTAGCCGCGAATGGCGCGCAGCGCGAGGGCGGTGGCGATGGCGGCCTCTGCGGCCTCCGCGCCCTTGTCCTCGTGCGAGCCGGGAAGGCCTGCGCGGTCGAGGCCCTGCTGCTCGTCGTCCAGCGTGAGAACGCCGAAGCCGACCGGCTTGCCGGTGTCGAGGGCGACGCGGGTGAGCCCGTCGGTCGCGGCCGCGCTGACGTACTCGAAGTGCGGGGTGCCGCCACGGATGATGACGCCGAGGGCCACCACCGCATCCGCGCCGTTCTCCAGGGCAGCCTTGCTGACCACGGGCAGTTCGAAGCTGCCGGGCACGCGGATCTCGGTGACGTCGGCTCCCGCAGCCTCGAGCGAGCGGTGCGCGCCGGCCAGCAGGCCGTCGCTGATCTCGGTGTGCCACAGGCCGGCGACGATCGTCACCTTGAGGCCTGCGCCGTCGTTGTTGATGGTTGGTGCTCCGGCGCCGCTCATGCGGTCGCTCCCTTCTGTGTGGCGAGGAGGGCCTCGTCCAGGATTTCGTGCGACGGCAGGGCGTGGCCCATGCGATCGCGCTTGGTGTCGAGGTAGCCCTCGTTGTCTGATCCAACGCCGACGACGAGGGGCACCAGCTCGGTGACCTCGATGCCGCGTTCGACGAGCTGACGGCGCTTCTCCGGGTTGTTGCTGAGAAGGCGAACGGACTCCACGCCCAGGTCGCGCAGTATGCCGACGGCAGCGCCGTAGTCGCGGGCGTCCGCGGGCAGGCCCAGCGCCAGGTTCGCGTCGAGCGTGTCGAGTCCCTGCTCCTGCAGGCGGTAGGCGCGCAGCTTGTTGATGAGGCCGATGCCACGGCCCTCGTGGCCGCGCAGGTAGACGACGATGCCGCCCTCGGTCTGGATCGTGTCGAGCGCGGCCTGCAGCTGCGGTCCGCACTCGCACTTGAGCGAGCCGAAGGCCTCGCCGGTCAGGCACTCGGAGTGCAGGCGAACGATCGCGCCGTCGGCGACCGGTCCTTTGATGAAGGCGACGTGGTCGGCTCCGGTCGAGCGGTCACGGTAGGCGCGCACGGTGAACGGGCCGTGCTCGGTGGGAACCGTCGTCTCGACCTCGAAGCTCACGCGCGACATCTCGGGCAGTGGCCCGACGGGAACGGGGATGGTCTCGCAGTGGTGCTCGTTCATCCACTCGATGAGCGACACGATCGTGATCACCGGAACGCTCTCGCGCTCGCCGAGGCCGATGAGACCGGGCAGGCGCATCATCTCGCCGTCGTCGGCGACGATCTCGCTGATCGCGGCAACGGGCCGCAGGCCGGCGAGGCGCATGAGATCGACCGCGGCCTCGGTGTGGCCGTCGCGCTCGCGCACGCCGCCGTCCACGGCCCGCAGCGGCAGGATGTGGCCGGGGCGGTGCAGGCTCGCAGCCGTGGACTTCGTGTCGGCCAGCACCCGCAGGGTGTGGGCGCGATCGGCTGCGCTGATTCCCGTGCTGAGCCGGTCGGCCGCGTCCACGCTCACCGTGTACGCGGTGCCACGCGGGTCCTCGTTGACGGCGACCATCGGCGGCAGGTTGAGGGTGTCGGCGATCTCGTTGGTCATCGGCGCGCAGATGAAGCCGGAGGAGTAGCGCACCATCCAGGCGATCCACTCCTGACTGGCGAGCTCGGCGGCGATGACGACGTCGCCCTCGTTCTCGCGGCCCTCGTCGTCG
Source organism: Microbacteriaceae bacterium (assembly GCA_044239765.1). Classification (GTDB taxonomy): domain Bacteria; phylum Actinomycetota; class Actinomycetes; order Actinomycetales; family Microbacteriaceae; genus Conyzicola. The sequence continues at coordinate 4,152 of JBIIAR010000046.1, read as the reverse complement.
GCGACGATGACCGGGCGCCCGGCGCGCAGCGCCTCAATGGCGGTGGGGATGCTGGCGAGGCTCATGACTCGCTCCCTTCGGTGGTTGAGCTTGTCGAAACGGCAAAGCTCAGAAGTCGCTCGACGTGGCGAGCGAGAATGTCGGTCTCGAGGTTGACCGGCTGGCCGACCTCGAGGGCGCCGAGGGTGGTTGCTGCGAGGGTCTCTGGAATGAGACTCACCTCGAACCACTGCTCTGGCTCGTCTGCGGGGCTCACGGCGCTGACCGTCAGCGAGACGCCGCTGACGGTGATGGAGCCCTTGTTGGCGACGAGCGGCGCGAGGTCCGCCGGCAGCGTGAACCGCAGCACCCGCCAGGCGCTGCCCTCCTCGCGGCTGAGCAGCGTGGCGCTGCCGTCGACGTGGCCCTGCACGATGTGGCCGCCGAGGCGGGAGTTGGCGAGGGCGGCGCGCTCGAGGTTGACGCTGTCGCCGACCGCCAGGGCGCCGATGACGCTCGCCCGCAGGGTCTCGGCCATCACGTCGGCGACGAACCAGTCGGTGCCCTGCTCGACGACGGTGAGGCAGACGCCGTTGACGCTGATCGAGTCGCCGTGGGCGGCGTCAGCCGCGGTGATCGGAGCGGCGAGCTTGAGCCGCGCGGCGCCGTTGCTCTCTACGAGCTCGATGACCGAGCCCTGCTCCTCGATGAGTCCGGTGAACATCAGATGCTCCTTGCGGTGATGACGATGTCGTCGCCGAGCCGGTCGAGACCGGTGATCGTGAGACGGCGCTGATCGGCGATCGTGGTGATGCCGAGGTCGGTGACGGCGAGCTGGGGGCCGCCGATGAGGGTGGGGGCGAGGTAGACGAGGTACTCGTCTGCGAGACCGGCCGTGATGAAGGCGCTCGCCAGCGTCGGACCGCCCTCGACGAACACGCGGCGGATGTCGCTGCTGTACAGATCGGCGAGCACGGCGTGCAGATCCCGGCTTGCACTCTCGATCAGCCCGGCCGGGTGGCTGCGCAGTCTCGCGTCGGCGGGTACCGCGCGCTCGCCGATGACGACGGGGATCGGCTGGTGCTCGAGAAGCTCCCCGGCATCCCCGCGGGCGGTCAGTGACGGGTCGTCGGCGAGCACGGTTCCCGTGCCGACGACGATCGCGTCGGCGAGGGCACGGCGCTCGTGCACGTGCTGGCGCGCAGCGGTGCCGGTGATCCACTGGCTGGTGCCGTCGGCCGCGGCGGCGCGTCCGTCGAGGCTCGCCGCCCATTTGACGGTGACGAAGGGGCGTCCGAGGCGCACGGCGGTGAGCCAGGGGTGCAGCAGCTCCTCGGTGTCGCTGGCGAGCAGTCCGCCCTCGACCTCGACGCCCGCGGTGCGCAAGCGATCCGCGCCGCCTCCGGCCTGCGGGTTGGGGTCGCTCACCGAGTAGATGACGCGAGCGACGCCGGCCTCGATGAGGGCGACGCTGCAGGGGCCGGTGCGACCCGTGTGGTTGCAGGGCTCGAGGGTGACGATTGCGGTCAGCCCGGTCGCATCCGCGACCTTCGACAGGGCGTCGACCTCGGCGTGCGGGGTGCCGGCGCCGCGATGCCAGCCCTCGGCGACGATCTCGCCGGCGTCGTTCACGAGCACGCAGCCGACCTGGGGGTTGACCCCGGTCGCGGGACCGCGCGCAGCGAGGGCGAGCGCTCGGCGCATCTGCCGTTCGTAGTCGGTCATCCGGAATCCTTCGCGTTAAGCGTGTTTCCGGGGTTTATGACCATGCTGGCGCAGCCAGCATCGCGTGCTTCCTCCTATCCGGACTAGACGATTCGCATCGCCATCACCGTCGGTGCTGGAATTCCACCAGCTCAGCCATGCCTATCGCTAGACACAGGTCGCGGACTGTCACCGCCGGTTCGGATTCCCACCGACCCCGGAGCACGTACTTTCTTCGTACGAGTGTAGTCAACGCGATCGTGACCGCGTTATTCCCGTGTCACGGGCACCGTAATTCCTGCAATCCGCGCGCGCCCCCGAGCGTTTCGACCCTTATCGACGACTGGAGCCCAAAAAGCAGGAGTTATGCACAACACGAGCTGGTCTACCGAGTTGCAGATACCGACAAATGACGGCGAGTGGATGCGGACACTGGTCACCATGTCGTGGGACCTCGCTTTTGACCAGCTCGATCGCACAGTCGCGTCGCGCGCGGAGCTGCTCTCGGTCGGAGCGACGCCCGCAAGCCTCACCGCTGCCGTGCGGCACGGGCATCTCCTTCGGTTGCGTCGCGACCATTACGCGCTGTCATCGACACCCGTGTCGATTCAGCAGGCGGTTCGCGTCGGCGGTCGTCTTACATGCACGTCGGCGCTGCAGCACTATGGGGTGTTCGCCTTCGACGTTGCCGTCACCGCGGTGCATGTGCGCCGGGACATGTCGAGGTTGCGGCATCCGCGATTCCGGCAGCGGCCGCTGCCGCACGATCACCGCGACGGGGTGGAGTTGCGCTGGCGGGCGCTGGCCGATGACGGCGGCGGCAGCGAGGTTGCAGTCGGTATTGTCGACGCGCTCGTGTGCGCGCTGCGGTGTCAGCATCCGTGGCATGCGGTCGCATCCCTCGACAACGCCCTGTTTAGCGGTCTGATCGACAGCACCGGCGTGGATGAGGTCTTCCGTCACCTGCCGCAGTCACTGCAGTACATGCGCCATCTGCTAGATGGCCGCGCAGAGTCTGGGCAGGAGTCAGTGCTCAGAATGATTGTGCGCGAAGCGGGACTGGCGTACGAGCTTCAAGTGAGCTTCGCGGGTATCGGCCGCGTGGACATGATCGTCGAGGAGCGCCTCGTGCTGGAGGCCGACAGTCGGCTCGCGCACGATGGATGGGAGAAGCAGGTTCGTGACCGAACCCGTGACCTGGCGCTCGCTCGACTGCAACTGATGAGCCTTCGGCCGCTCTACCAGCACATCATGTTCACGCCCGAGGAGGTGCGTGACGCGATCCTCGGACTGCTGCGCGCATAACTCCTGCGATCGGATTCAGACTGAGCCGCTAACGCCGCAATCCGGGTCGAATGACCCGGATTGCAGGAGTTATGCGAATCGCCGCTACTGGTGAAATTCGCGGTCCCGCGTCTCCTTGCTGATGAACAGCGCGACGAGGGTGATCGCGGCCATGGCGCTGAGGTAGATGCCGACGAGAAGCACGCTTCCGCCGCTCGCGCCCCACAGCGCGACGGCGATGAACGGTGCGACAGCCGCGCCGAGGATGCTCGAGACGTTGTAGCTGATCGCCGAGCCGGTGTAGCGCACGTTCGTCGGGAACAGCTCTGGCAGAATCGCCGCCATGGGGCCGAAGGTGAGGCCCATGAGGCTGAAGCCGATGATGAGCAGCGCCATCACGCCGAAGAACCCACCGGCCATGAGCGGAACCCAGAGCAGGCCGAAGACGAGGATGCCCGCCGTGACCGCGAGCAGGTGCGCGCGGCGTCCGAAGCGCTCTGCCAGGGGCCCCGACACGAGGGTGAGGATGCCGAAGAACACCACACCGACGATGAGCATGATGAGGAAGTCGGTGCGAACGTACCCGAGACCGGCCACCGGTGCGTCCGTGGGCGCGGTTCCGTAGGTGAGCGTGAAGGTCGTCATGAGGTAGAACAGCGTGTAGGTCGCGAGCATGATGAAGGTGCCGAGAATGAGCTGGCGCCAGCTGCTGCGGAACACGCGGCCGAGCGGAACGCGCACCACCTCGCCCTTGTCGATGACCTTCTGGAAGGCGGGAGTCTCGATGAGCGTGAAGCGCACATAGAGGCCGACGATGACGAGCACTGCGCTCGCGAGGAAGGGCACACGCCATCCCCAGGCGAGAAAGTCCTCGGGGGTGCTGGTCGTGGCCAGCAGCAAAAAGACGCCGTTGGCGAGGATGAAGCCGATCGGCGCTCCGAGCTGGGGGAAGGTGCCGTAGATGGCGCGCTTGCCCTCCGGGGCGTTCTCCGTCGCGAGCAGGGCGGCACCGCTCCACTCGCCGCCGAGGCCGAGGCCCTGCGCGAAGCGCATGAGCACGAGGATCGCGGGGGCGAGAATCTCCCAGCCGGGAGTCGTGCCAGCCGGGATGAGGCCGATGATCACGGTTGCGATACCCATCGTCAGCAGCGACGCGACGAGAGTCTTCTTGCGACCGATGCGGTC
>JBIIAR010000347.1:0-2709 GCA_044239765.1 Microbacteriaceae bacterium | reverse complement strand
GCGGCCGAAGAACGGCCGGCGTCGGTCGTTGCTCCGGGTCGGCACGGTGAACGCCGTCGAGGATCGCGGCAAGGCCGATGAAGTCGGCGAAGGCCTGCAACAGGGCAACGGACTTGCGTGCGAGCATGACGACGCAGAGGGTCAGCGTGACGAGCAGCGCGACAACGAGGCCGACCCAGACCCAGACCATCAGCCGTGGTACCTCGAGGCGCCGGCGCTCGCCCAGTCAGCGACGATCTGCCGCGCCGCCGCGGGCTCAACGACGGTCGCGACCCCCGGCATGCTCGCGATGAGGCGCTTGAGGCCGTGGTAGTGGCTGACGCGCACCGTGGTGCGAATGCGGCCATTGATCTCGGTGCGTACCGCGCCATCCGGAATGTAGTCGGCGAGAAGCGCCTCTGCGGAGGGCGCGACGTCGATCGTCACCACGAGGTCATCCGACGAGCCCTCGAAGAGCGTCTCTGGCAGGGTGACGTCGTCGGCCGCGTGGCTGATCGGCTCGTCAGTGACCACGAGCTCAGAGATGCGGTCGAGGCGGAAGGTGCGGATCGCCTCACGCAGGTGGCACCATCCGCGCAGGTACCAGTCCGCGTCCACCGACTCGACAAGGAGTGCGTCAACGCGACGGCGCTCCCGCTCCCCCGTCGAGCTGAGGTAGTCGAACTCGAGCTGTACCCCACGGGCGACGGACTCACGGATGAGGGCGAGCACGTCATCTGACTCGCTCCCCTCGACGGCAACCTGGCTCGGCAGCCCGGATGCCCCGCGTGAGAGCTTGGACATGAGGGATGCGACCGCAGCCCGGTCGGCGTTCTCCGGCAGGGACGACAGGTACTGCAGCCCCGCGATGAGGGCTGCCGCCTCGCGCGCGCTGAAGCGCGGCGAGTCGTCGATTGCCACGTGGTTGGTGATGACGATCTGGTCGTTCTCCTCGAAGTCGTCCCACGCGATGTCGAAGAGGTCCTCGTACTGGTAGGTGTGGGTCTCGCCGGGAACGCCAGAGACGGCGATGAGACGCACCGCCTCGCGAATCTGCTCCGGCTTGACGCCGAAATGTGTCGCGACCTCGGTGACGCTGACCCGGTCGCGCTCAACGAGGTAGGGCACCAGCGACAGCAGGAAGGTCAGCTTGTCTTGCGCCTGCAGCGGCGCGACGGACTTCTTAGCCATGGTCGGCGGCCGTCCTCTCCAGTCGGGCGATGACGGCGGCACGCAGCTCGGGCGGCGAGATGACGAGCACCTCTGGACCGAAGCCGGCCAGCTCGTCGGCGAAGATGTTGACGTCGGAGTAGTGCAGCTCGAGCTCGCCGGTCACCGCGACGACGGTTCCGCGGCGCTTGCTCAGCCGGGTGTGGGCATCCGACCCGTGCTCGACCTCGACAAAGGCGACGTGCTCGTTCCACACCTGCTCGAGCTCGGCAAGCGCGAGCTCTGACTGGTTGCCCTCGAGTGGCTCGAAGGTCTTGCCGGTGGTGGCGACGGCGCTGATCACTCGCCGCAGCAGGAAGGTCTTCGACACTCCCTCGTCGTCGTGGGCGTAGAGGTGCCAGCGACCCTGGTGCTGGATGAGTGCCAGCGGCTTCACCGTGCGCACCCGAGCATCGACATCGCCCGGCTTCAGATAGCTGAAGCGAACCCACGCGCGTTTCTCGAGCGCGGCGCTCAGCGGCTCGAAGGCGGCATCGCGCACGCGCACCCGGGGTGCGTAGCCGAGAACCGGCTCGTCGGCGGTCACGCCGAGCGAGCGGAGCTTGAGCAGCGCGCGACGTGACTCCGCGCTGAGCGATCCCTCGCGCCAGACCATGGCGGCGAGGTTCAGCAGCGTCGTCTCCTCAGCAGAGAAGCTGACATCGATCGGCAGCTCGTAGGCCCCGCGGGGAATCCGGTAGCGCAGGTTCTGGTTGTTGCCGGGGTCGCCGGGCGCCTGCACGGTCTCAAGGGGCACGCCAAGCTCGCGGATGTCGTCTTTGTCTCGCTCGAACTTGCGCTCGAGGTTGGCGTTGTCGCCCGAGCGGTCGAAGCTCTGACGGTAGCCCTGCACCGTCGACAGGATCTCGTTCTTGGTCAGCCCGTTCTCGGTGGCGAGCAGCGCGAGAACGAGGCTGAACAGCCGTTCCTCGACGGGAACCTTCGCGGTGGAGTTTTCAGTGGGCACGAGAGAATCCTAGGTTGGGGACACCCGGCCGATGTCTGTCGTTGATGACGAGGAAGACGCTACTTCACGACTCCGAGGATGTCGATGACGTAGACGAGAGTCGACGTGGCATCCACGCCGGCGGGCGCGGCACCGTCGGGGAACCCGAAGGCCGGCGGGACGATGACGAGCACCTGCGAGCCGACCTTCTGGCCGACGAGCGCCTGCAGCAGACCAGGGGTGAGGCCGACACCGGTGCTCGCGTCGAGCGCGGTGAGGGTCATCGTCTCTGGGTTGCCGAAGTCAGCCCACGTGGACTTCGTCGACGAGTCGGAGTTGGGGTTCGCCCAGTCGACACGAAGGTAGTGCGTGAAGATCGTGTCATTGGCCGCGAGGGTCGCCCCGTCGGCCTGCTTGAGCACCGCAACCTTGACGGTGGCGGGCGGGTCCTCGCCGGGAACCGTCACGCCGGGAACGCCGTCCGGCGTGGTCACGACCGACGGGAGGCCCTGCTGGGGAACCTGGTCGGCGCCGTAGGCCTTGCCGAGAATGCTGTCCTCGATGTCGAAGACGAC
>JBIIAR010000346.1:0-2712 GCA_044239765.1 Microbacteriaceae bacterium | reverse complement strand
AGTACCAGAACGGCACGATCTTCTGGTCGGCGCAGTACGGGGCGCGGGCGAGCGTGGGGGCGGTCGCCGTCGCCTACGCGGCGCTCGGCGCGACCTCCAGCGCGCTGGGGTGGCCGGTGACGGGGATGCTCTCCGTGGCCGGCGGGCGGGTGCAGGGCTTCGAGCGCGGCGCCATCGCCTCAAGCGCGGCCGGCGCCTTCGCGCTCTCCGGCCCCACCCGCGACTACTACAACACGGTCGGCGGCCTCGGCGGGCCGCTGGGCTGGCCCGCGGGCGCGCTCTCCTGCACGGCCGGGACCTGCACGCAGCAGTTCGCCGCGGGCACCCTGTACTGGTCGGCGGCCACCGGCGGCCGCTACAGCACCGGCCCCATCGCCGCCGCCTACAACGCCCAGGGCGGGCCTGCCGGGCCCGCCGGGTGGCCGGTGACGGGGATGCTCGCCTTCACCGCCAACGGCGGCGGAACCGTGCAGGGCTTCCAGGGCGCCGCGTTCGCCTCGAGCGCCGCGGGCGCGTACTCGCTCTCGGGTGCGGTGCGCGACTTCTACAACACCACCGGCGGGATCACCGGCCCGCTCGGCTGGCCCACCGGCGCGATGACCTGCACCGGCGCCGTCTGCACCCAGCCCTTCACCGGCGGCACCATCAGCTACGACCCCGCCACCGGCGCCACCCTCATCTAGGACACCGCCCCCCAGCCACTAGCGGCGCAGGCGAAGAGCACGGAGAACACGCCCCACCACCGAACTCACACCAGTGATTCGGCGTGCGAGGCGGAAGGTCCAGGTCGCTTCGACCCGTCGAAGGTGATCGTGTACTGCCTGGCTGGCGCGCTGTGCTTGTGCCCTAGCCTTCTCGTTGTCAGAGGCGACAACGATGTAGGTGCCTAGGCTCTGCTGCATCTTGAGGTGAGCTTGAATCTCTAGCTCGCTCAATCGGCCGCCGGGCCGGCCTGCATCATGTGCCGCAGCCAACAGGGCAGGCATGCGCCCACCCAGCGTCAACGACCGCGCATGCAGTGCATGCAGCTCCTGCGACTCCGCGGTGGCGGTCGCGAAGCCTTCGATGATCTCCTCGGCTATCGCACCTGCGGACTTGTTGCCGAAGCTTCGACCAGAGAAGTTGAACTCCTGCGCTTGGAAGAAAGTTCCACTGCTCAGCCAACCCGGCCCGCCGAACTTGTCATAGAGGTAGACCGGCACTCCACTGGCGATTGAGTACTGCACTGTCTTGCCGATCGTGATCACAGCGTCCGCGCCCAGTATGATTGCCGGTGTGATCGGCTCGACCCGAGCGCCCTTGTGGGATTCGAGGCCGATGACGTCGACTTCGATTTCGTGCCAGGACCGAATAAGGGCGATGGCCTCGAACAGCTCTTCGGGAATGTGATTGGAGACGACGAGCAGTTTGGAGAGTGCAGGCCGGGGCCTCGGCGTTTCAACGTAGAAAGCGTCGGGTGCCGGATTGCCGAACACGGCATGACGGTTGGAAGGGATGCCCACCAAGATTCCAGTGGCAGCCTGGATGTCGAGGATCTCCTTGGCGTTGAATACGACCAGGCTCGCGAGGGCTCGAACTACCGCTGTCGAAAACGGGTACTCGAGTGGATGGGCGCCCGACATATGGTTAAACACCACCGTCGTGCTCTCACGATTGCGAAGAATGAACTCCGGAACGAGCTGGTGGTGGATCCACGCGAGATCGGGTGGATCGGCGCGAAGAAGGCCATCTAGTAGCGGGTCGTTCGCCATGACGACAGTGCAGTTGACGAGCCCGAGGAAGCGCTGCGACCAAATATCGGCAATGCCGTTGGTCACAATCGTTACGCGGGCCCCCGATACCGAGAAGTGCTGGGCAACCTCGAAGGTGACCGTCTCAGAGCCCGCGATGTTCATGAGAAAGCCCTGCGTCACAAGAACGTGATTGGGCGGAGCAATGCGTGTCATCGGCTTCCATGGCGTCGAACGGGGTAAGTGATCGATATCCTAGTGGCGACCTGAACACCGCTCGCTCGGCTGAGATTGCCGTCTTCGAGACCGGTCGCGATGCCGTTGGTAGACTTTCACGGCTTAGACGAGTGCAGTAGGGAAACGAATTGAAGAAGCGTCGCAGCGGGGTAGTGTCCGTCGTGTTGGTCAACTTCCGCGGCGCTGACGACACCCTTGCGTGTGTCGCCCAGATCCTTGCCCTGGATTGGCCGCGAGAGCTCCTCGAGGTGATCGTCGTGGAGAACGGCTCTGGTGACGACAGCCTGGAGCGGCTTGCCGCCCTAGGCGACTCGATTACCCTGGTGCGAAGCGCGAAGAATCTTGGATTCGCAGGCGGCTGCAATCTCGGTGTGAGCAAGACCAGCGGCGAGTTCGTCGCCTTCCTCAATAACGATGCGCGCCCTGACGCCCGGTGGATTGCGGCGGCGATGGACACCTTCGCCTCGAGCAAGTCCATTGGCGCGGTTGCGAGCAAGGTGCTCGACTGGGAGGGCGTTCGTGCCGACTTCGTTGACGCATCCCTGACGTGGTACGGCATGGGTTACAAGGCGCACACAGGTGAGGTGGACAGCGGGCGCTGGGACGAGGCGCGCGACGTTCTCTTTGGCACCGGGGCTGCGATGTTTGTGCGGGCTGACGTCTTTCAGGAGCTCGGCGGGTTCGACGAAAAGTACTTCATGTTCTACGAGGATGTCGACCTTGGCTGGCGACTCAATCTTCTGGG
>JBIIAR010000345.1:0-2716 GCA_044239765.1 Microbacteriaceae bacterium | reverse complement strand
GACCGCTCAGACAAGGGTGTCCGACGAACCTCAGCAGAGACGATCGCGTTCATCGAACGGCTGGCGCTGACGCGTCCGTGCCCAAGCATCGCCACCTTGCATCGGCTTGCCGTCGCCGACGCGCGCGCACGTGAGGTGCCGGCGCCGAGCTATGCGACCGTGCGGCAGATCGTGCAGGCACTCGATCCAGCCCTGGTCACCCTCGCACTTGAAGGGCCAGCCTCGTATCGGGATAAGCACGAGATCGTTTTCCGGCGCCGCGCTGAACGTCCGAACCAGACGTGGCAGTCGGATCACACCGAGCTCGACGTCCTGATCGTCGGTGCTGACGGGAAACCCGACAGGCCGTGGTTGACGACCGTGATGGACGACTACTCCCGCGCTATCTGCGGGTACGTGGTCTTCTCTGGCGCACCCTCAGCCATCAACACCGCCCTTGCTCTCCGGCAGGCGATCTGGCGGAAGACGGACCCCGCGTGGGCGATGTGCGGGATCCCGGACATCTTGCACGTGGACCACGGCTCCGACTTCGTCAGCCATCACCTCGAGCGGACCGCGATCGCCCTGCACGTCAGGATCATCCACTCGACCGTCGGCCGACCCCAGGGCCGCGGGAAGATTGAACGGTTCTTCGGCACCATCAACACGGAACTTCTAGCCGCGCTTCCCGGCCACCTCGGAGCCGGCAGTCGAACCCCAACGCCGGTCCTCGATCGCCGGCCTCGACCGCGCGATTGGCGAATTCATCGGCACGTACAACGACCGGACACACAGCGAGTTAGGAACTTCACCGCGCGACGCGTGGGTCGCGGACGGGTGGCTGCCGCGAATGCCCGACAGCCTTCAAGAACTCGACGGACTACTCCTCAACGTGCCGAAGAACCGCGTCGTGCAACGCGACGGCATCCACTTCCAAGGCCAGCGCTACCTCGCCCCAACCCTGGCCCCATTCGTCGGCCAAACCATCACAATCCGGTACGACCCCCGCGACATCTCCGAGATCCGCGTCTACGACCGAGAGACCTTCATCTGCACCGCCATCGACGAAGCCCACCCCAATCTCCGGCTCAGCCTCCGCGACATCGAAACCGCCCGCCGCGCCCGCCGCAAGCAGCTGCGCCGAGCGATCAACGAGCGCATCCCGAGCGTCGCCAACCGCGAGGAACCTCGCACCCCCGAACCCTCGAAGCGGCGGCCGCGGCTCCGCACCTATGAAGAGGACGAGTGATGAACCCAGCATTCATCGTCACCAAAGAACACCGACGCTTCACCGAGTTCGCCAACGCAGTCCGGAAAGAGAAAACGATCGGGATTTGCCACGGCGCCGCCGGCGTCGGGAAAACGAACTCGGCCCGCCGCTACGCGAACTGGGACGCCCTCGAGCCCTATATCAATGAATGGGGTCCCAGAGGCGACCACGACGCGAAGCACTACGCCCTCGCCAACCGATCCCGAACTGTCTTCTACACGCCAGAAGTCCTCTGCCGACCCAAAGACCTCATGGCCGAGCTCATGCACTGGCAGATCAAAGTCGGCATTTGCGCTGACGAGCACCTTCGCTCCCTAATACCTGAGGCAGATCCGGTCAGTCAGAAAAACGTCACCCGCCTCGTGGAGTTGCTCATCATCGACGAAGCCGAACGGCTCACCCCCACTGCCCTCGAGCTACTCCGCGACCAACACGACCGCACCCATCTCGCGATGATCTTGATCGGCATGCCCGGCATCGACGAACGATTCCGCCACTACCCGCAGCTCTACAGCCGCCTCGGATTCTCACACCACTATCGGACCCTGGGACGCGAAGAGCTCCTGTTCGTCCTCGACCGCCATTGGAAGCGACTCGGCAAGACCCTCGACGCCGACGACTTCACCGACGCGCAAGCCATCGCCGCCATCGAACGCATCACCCGCGGCAACTTCCGCCTCCTCGAACGACTCTTCCCTCAGATCAGCCGCGTGCTAAAGATCAACCAACTCGACACCATCACCGACGACGTCATCGAAGCCGCAGCCAGCATCCTCGTCATCGGCAACTAGCGACACGAAGCGGTCAAAAAACACCGCGAGAGAGCGCCGAACTCCACAAAATCGGCGCGTCGTGTTCCATGAGCCGTGTCCGAGACCTATGTACCGCCAGGCACGTCAGAGGTACAGTTTTGTCATGGCATCAGTCGGCTACGCCCGCGTCTCCACCCAAGAGCAGAACCTCGACGCGCAAACCGACGCCCTCGAGGCAGCAGCGTGCGACAAGGTGTTTGTCGAGCACGCCTCCGGGGTCCTCGCGAAACGGCCAGCCCTCGACGACGCTCTCGACTATCTCCGCAAAGGCGACACCCTCGTCGTCACGAAACTCGACCGGCTCGGCCGCTCCGTCCGAAACCTGAAAGAGGTAGCCGACGGACTCGAACGCCGCGGTGTTGGCCTGAAAGCCCTATCTCAGGGAATCGACACCACCACACCGGGTGGGCGGCTGTTCTTTCACATGCTCGCCGCGATCGCGGAGTTCGAACACGACCTCATCGTCGAACGCACCAAAGACGGCCTCGCCGCCGCCCGTGCCCGCGGTCGAAAGGGTGGGGGACGCTCGAAGATGACCGCCACCAAGGCTCGCCAGGCTCGGGCAATGTACGACGAAAAAACGTACACGGTGCAGCAGATCGCCGAAACGTTCGGCGTCTCCCGCGGCACCATCTACCGCCACCTCGGCGAAGAC
>JBIIAR010000045.1:0-10605 GCA_044239765.1 Microbacteriaceae bacterium | reverse complement strand
CGAGTTCTACGCGCCCGGCCTCGAGCCGCAGCTCGGCAGTCTCATCGAGTCCTTTGGCGGACGCCTCGTGCTCGCGACGGTCGACGGCTCGACCAACCCGCAGCTCGCGCAGGCCTTCCAGGTGCGCGAGGTTCCCGCGGTCGCCGCGGTGATCGCGGGGCGCCCCGCCCAGCTCTTCGTCGGCATGCCGACGCCTGACGAGGTGCGCCCGATTCTCGAGCAGGTGCTCGAGCTCGCTGCAGAAGAAGGAGTCTCGGGCTCGGTGTCCGTCGCCGCGGGTGACGTGTCAGCCGAGGCCGAGCCCGTCGAGGAGCCCCTGCCGCCGCTGCACCAGGAGGCCTACGACGCCATCGACGCGGGCGACTACGCTCTCGCGGTGCAGAAGTACCAGACCGCTATTCTGCAGAACCCGCGCGACGCCCTCGCCGTTGCCGGCCTCGCCCAGGTGTCGCTGCTGCAGCGCCTCACCGGTGCTGATTCATCGGCACTGCGGGATGCCGCTGCCGCAGCCCCGAAGAGCGTCGCCGCCCAGCTCGCGGTCGCCGACCTCGACGTCTCTGGCGGACACCTCGAAGACGCCTTCCTTCGCCTGCTCGAGCTGTTCCCGACCCTCGACGCGGATGGCAAGAACCTCGTTCGCACCCGCATGCTCGAGTACTTCGAGGTTGCCGGCGCTGACGACCCGCGCGTTGTCAGCGCGCGTCGCCAGCTGACGAACCTGCTCTACTAGCGCCTGAGGCGCAGCCACAGGGCGCCGAGGGGCGGGAGCGTGAGCTCCGCGCTCGCCGGGCGACCGCCATGCGGCGTGTTCGAGGCGTGCACCGTGCCGTAGTTGCCGACGCCGCTGCCGCCGTACTCTGCGGCATCCGTGTTGAGAATCTCTTCCCACTCGCCGGCGAAGGGCAGGCCGACGCGGTACGGGCCGACCGGGTTGCCACTGAAGTTGACGAGGGCGGCGATGGGGTTGCCGTCGTGATCCCAGCGCAGGTAGGCGAGGGTGTTGTTGGCGGCATCCCCGCCCTCCAGCCACTCGAAGCCGCCCGCCTCGTTGTCGCGCGCCCAGAGCGGGGCGTTGTCGCGGTACAGGTGGTTGAGCTGGCTGACGAGCCGCTGCAGGCCCTGGTGCACCGGCTGCTCGAGGATCCACCAGTCGAGGCTTCTGTCTTCGCTCCACTCGCTCGGCTGGCCGAACTCCGAGCCCATGAACAGCAGCTGCTTGCCGGGATGCGACCACATGAAGGCCAGGTAGGCGCGCACGTTGGCGAGCTTCTGCCACTGGTCGCCGGGCATCTTCGCGATGAGCGATCCCTTGCCGTGCACGACCTCGTCGTGGCTGATCGGCAGCAGGAAGTTCTCGCTGAAGGCGTAGACGAGCCCGAAGGTGAGCTTGTCGTGGTGGTAGGCCCGGTGCATGGGGTCTTCGGCCATGTAGCGCAGGGTGTCGTTCATCCACCCCATGTTCCACTTGAGGCCGAAGCCGAGTCCGTTGCCCGCGGTCGGGGCGGTGACACCCGGGTACGAGGTCGACTCCTCGGCGATCATCGCGATGCCGGGATTGCGCTTGTAGGCGGTCGCGTTGACCTCCTGCAGAAAGCTGATGGCCTCGAGGTTCTCACGGCCGCCGTACTTGTTGGGCAGCCACTGCCCCTCGTCGCGGGAGTAGTCGAGGTAGAGGATGCTCGCGACCGCGTCGACCCGCAGGCCGTCCACGTGAAACTCTTCGATCCAGTAGAGCGCGTTGGCGACGAGAAAGTTGCGCACCTGCGACTGCCCGAAGTCGAAGATGAGGGTGCCCCAGTCCATGTGCTCGCCACGGCGGGGATCGGAGTGCTCGTAGAGCGGCTGACCGTCGAACTTGGCCAGAGCCCACTCGTCTTTGGGAAAGTGACCCGGAACCCAGTCCATGATCACGCCGATGCCGGCATTGTGCAGCCGGTCGATGAGGTACTTGAGGTCGTCGGGGTGGCCGTAGCGGCTCGTCGGCGCGAAGTAGCCCGTGACCTGGTAGCCCCAGGAGCCACCGAAGGGATGCTCGGCCAGCGGCATGAACTCGACGTGCGTGAACCCGAGCTCGCCCACATACTCGATCAGCTGGTCGGCGGCGTCACGGTAGCTCAGCCCCTGGCGCCACGACCCGAGGTGCAGCTCGTAGACGCTCATCGGCGCGTTGAGGGGGTCGGTGGCGGCGCGCCTGTCGATCCAGGCGCTGTCGCTCCACTCGAACTGCGAGTGGCCGACCTTGGATGCCGTCAGGGGCGGCACCTCGGTGTAGCGGGCCATGGGGTCCGCGCGCTTGACCCACTCGCCGCCGGCGGTGCGCAGCTCGAACTTGTAGGCGGCTCCGGGCTCCACCCCGGGAATGAAGATCTCCCAGACGCCGACGTCGTCGAGGCGGCGCATGGCGTGGCGGGGTCCGTCCCAGCCGTTGAAGTCACCGACAACGCGCGCGGCGGTGGCATGCGGTGCCCAGACCGAGAACGAGGTGCCCGTGACGTCCTCGTGGGGGCGGTAGTGGGCGCCGAGCACGTGCCAGAGCTGCTCGTGGCGTCCCTCGCCCCAGAGGTAGAGGTCGATCTCGCCCACGGAGGGCACGAAGCGGTAGGGGTCGTCGGCGGTCCAGTCGGGCCCGTCGGCATAGCTGGTGGTGATCGTGTAGGCCTGGCCCGGGCCGGTGTAGGTGCCCTGCCAGAGGCCGTCGGCGAGGTGGTCGAGCGTGACGCGCGTGCCATCGGCGAGGGTGGCGGTCACCGACTGCGCCAGGGGTCGTACGACGCGAATCACGAAGCCCTTCGCCACCGGGTGCTGCCCGAGGGTCGCGTGCGGCTGCGGGTGGCTGCCGCTGACGATCGAGCTGATGAGCCCGGGGTGCAGCTCGGGAAGGGCGACCGCGGCCATCAGCGCGCTGCCGTCACGTGCAGAATGTGCACCGGCTCGTGAAAGGCGTCGAGGCGAACGTAGTTGTCGGTTCCCCACTCGAACACCGCGCCGGTGATGAGGTCGGTCACGGTGAAGGTGTCGCCTGGGGTCACGCCAAACCTGCTCTCGTCGAGGTGCACCATCGTCTCACGCACCGAGTGCGGGTCGACGTTTGCCACCACGAGGATTGCGTCGTCGAAGCCGTCGGTGTAAGAGCCCGGAAGGTACTTGGAGTAGACGAGGATCGAGTCGTCATCGCTCCAGTGCACGTCGAGGTTGCGCAGCTGCCGCAGCGCGGGATGCGCCGCCCGAATGAGGTTGAGCTTGGTCAGGTACGGTGCGAGCGAGGCAGGGCTCTTCCAGTCCCGCAGCTTGTACTCGTACTTCTCGTTGTCGATGTTCTCCTCGCTGCCCGGCCGCGCGACGTTCTCCATGAGCTCGTAGCCGGCGTAGACGCCCCAGCTCGGACTGCTCGTCGCGGCGATCGCTGCGCGCACCTTGTAGGCCGCCTCGCCCCCGAACTGCAGGTACTCGGTGAGGATGTCGGGGGTGTTGAGAAAGAAGTTGGGCCGGAACCACCCGCTCGTCTCGCGCGATACCTCGTGCAGGTAGGTCTCGAGCTCGAGCTTCGTGTTGCGCCAGGTGAAGTAGGTGTACGACTGCTGAAAGCCCACCTGCGCGAGGGACTGCATCATCGCCGGGCGGGTGAAGGCCTCGGCGAAGAACACCACCTCGGGGTTGGTCGCGCGCACCTCGGCGAGCAGCCACTCCCAGAAGTCGAGCGGCTTGGTGTGCGGGTTGTCGACACGGAAGATGCTGACCCCGACCGCGATCCAGTGGCGCACGATGCGCAGCACCTCCGCGCGGATTCCCTCGGGGTCGTTGTCGAAGTTGATCGGGTAGATGTCCTGGTACTTCTTCGGAGGGTTCTCTGCATAGGCGATCGAGCCGTCCGCCCGCTTCGAGAACCACTCCGGATGCTCGGTCACCCACGGGTGGTCGGGCGAGGCCTGGAGGGCGAGGTCGATCGCAACCTCGATGCCGTTCTTCTTCGCGGTCGAGAGAAAGTACCTGAAGTCCTTGAGCTCGCCGAGGTCGGGGTGAATGGCATCGTGCCCGCCCTCCGGTGCGCCGATAGCCCACGGCGACCCGGGGTCGCCCGGCCCCGCGGTGAGGGTGTTGTTCGGTCCCTTGCGAAACGACGTGCCGATCGGATGAATGGGCGGCAGGTAGAGAACATCGAAGCCCATGGCCGCCACGGCCGGCAGTCGCTTCGCCGCCGTGCGGAAGGTGCCAGAGACCCACGTGCCGTCCTTGAGGCGCTTCGCGCCCTCGCTACGCGGGAAGAACTCGTACCAGCTGCCGAGGCCAGCGCGCGACCGCTCGACCCGCAGGGTGAGCCAGTCGCTCGTGGTGACGAGGGAGCGCGCGTCGACCGTGGCTCCGGCGGCCGCGGCCAGGCGGGTGGCGGGGGAGAGGCGCTTGGTGGCGACGGTCTTGGCGGCATCCAGCAGTCCTGCGCGGTTGAGCAGCTCTGCGCCGGTCAGAAACACGAGCTCGACATCGAGGCCGGCGGGCACCTTGATCTCTGCGGTGTGCAGCCACGTTGCCCAGTCGTCGCTGAAGGCGCGAACACGCCAGCGCCAGTCGCCCGTCGTGTCGAGCTGCGCGAGGGCTACCCAGTGATCGGTTCCCGAGGCCTCGAGGGTCATGCGGTGCACGGTGGTCGCGCCGTCGGGCGAGACGAGCTCGACCTCGGCGCCCAGCAGGTCGTGGCCCTCGCGAAACACCGTGGCCTCGAAGGGCACCACCTCGCCCGCGTAGGCCTTGGCGGGCCAGCGGTTCTCTGGCTGCTGGGGCCGCAGGTGACGGATGGGTATGCGACCCACTGCCGCAGAGAAGCCGGTCGAGGAATCGTCGTCGAGGTGCACCACAGTCTGACGCTACCCTCTGGTGGCTGTGGGAGCGCTACCAGACATCGGTCTGTCCTCACTTGTGCGGACAGTCACGTACCCCCTGTTTTGGGTGAGGGCAAACGGGGTAGACCTCCTTGTCCGCATAATGGAGGACGACTACTTTTACAGGTGGGGATTAAAACAACCGACTTCGAGAGATACCTAGCAGACCTTTCGTGTGTTGGATGGCGAATCTTCTTGGGGCCACGGCAGCTGCCGAACGCCTCATCACCAGTACGGCGCGACCCGAAATCGCGCCGCCAACACAACTTCATCTGCAACCAGGGCTCATTCGACCCGCCGCGGCCTCGTCGTGGTCGTTCGACGTGCTCTGGGTGCGGGTGATGTCACGAAAGGTATCGCTATGAACAAGCTCGTCAAGGGAGCAGTCGCTGCTGCCGCAGGCATCGCCCTGCTCATGGGTGGCGCAGGCTCGCTCGCACTCTGGAACGACTCTGCCGCGGTCTCGACCGGCAGCGTCAGCACCGGAACGCTGACCCTCACCCCCGGCGCCGGCGCCTGGGGCAAGAACGGTGGAGCTGGAGTGGCGCTCTGGGTTCCCGGAAACTCCGACACGTACACCCAGACCTTCACCATCACCGCAACCGGTGACCAGATGTCGGCCCAGATCTCGGCTGCCTACACCGGTGTGGCCACCCAGGGCTTCACCTCGAGCTCGACCATCACGGTTGCGGGCCAGACCCCGTCGTCGCCCGGCGTCTACACGCTGGCCGCCGGCACCTACACGGCGACCGTCGTCGTGACCGTGTCGTTCAACGCCGTGGGCACCGCCAACCAGAACGTCACGCAGCCGCTCGGCGACGTGGCCGTCACCCTCACCCAGCTCGCCCCGGCGAACTAGCCGCGTCGGCGCCCTGTCAGTCGCGCACGCCGCTGACAGGGCGCCACCCCCTCTCTTCACCCGCGCACCCAGCGCGACCGCGTCACCGGGAGGTGAACATGCCAGCACGATCACGCCGTGCGCGTCACCGTGCGCGCAGCGCTGGCGCCACCCTCCGCAGCCTCGGTCTCACCGCGGGCGCCATCGGCGCCGCGACCGCTCTGGCCGTCGGCCTCAGCGGCGGAAGCTACGCCCTGTGGTCGAATGGCAGCTCCGCGTCCGCGGGCGCGATCGCGGCTGGCAGTGCATCGCTCTCCATCACCTCCAGCGTCACCCCGAGCCTCTGGAGCAACCTCACCCCCGGTGAGAGCGTGCGGCAGCCCTTCACCGTCACCAACACCGGTACCGTGCCGATGACTCTCAGCGGCAGCGCCAGCATCGTCAGCTCGGCCATCGAGGTGCGCCTCGCGTCTGGCGCCTGCCCCGGCACCGCGCTCACGGCAACCCAGGCCAGCGTTTCGCCGACCAGCCTCGGCACCGTGGCCGCCGGAGCCTCCGTCACGGTGTGCCTCGAGGCGCGCCTCGCGACCTCGGCCGCGCCCGGCGCGAGCTCTGCCTTCACGGTCACCATCACCGGAACGCAGGTCTGACGATGAAGGCCATCCGCATCCGTCCCCGCCGCGCCGCGGCCGCGCTGTCTCGGCGCGTGCGGCTTGCCGCCGTCGCCGCGGTGACGACGCTCATCGTACTCAGCGGGGCAACGGCGTCGTGGGCACTGTGGAGCGCCACGGCAGCGCTGAGCTCCACCGCCTCCGGGGCGACCGTCGGCGTCACCCATGCGCTGAGCGGCTCGACCCTCGCCGCGACGTACAACGGCTCGACGACTATCGCGGTTGGCACCGTGCGCATCACGAACAGCGGATCCCGCTCTGGCAACTACACGCTGGCGCTCAGTGCCACCAGTGCTTCGTCGACGCTGCGCTCCGCCGTCGCGGTCGAGGTCGGAACGGCGGCGTCGTGCACGACGACTGCCACCCTCTCGGGTGCGGTGACCGGCACCTTTGCCGCGAGCGTTGCCAAGACGGGAACCCTCGCCGCTGGCGCGTTCATCGACCTGTGCGTGCGCACCTCGATGACGGCGTCCGCGGTCAGCGCTAACGCCGGTGGCTCCCTCGCCGCCACCGCGTCGACCTCCATCAGCGTCGGCACCTGGAGCGCGACCGCCAGCCCGGCAATCACCTTCTCGCAGAGTGTCGCCGCAGCGACCTTCAGCGTCAGCAGCTCTGCGTGGTACTGGCTGAGTCCCACCCCCAACACGGCGCTGTGCATCGAGGGCAAGAACTTCGGCTCTTCCACGGGAACCGATGTCGTACAGGAGACCTGCACCAAGCCGACCGGCACGGCGGCCAACGAGCTGTTCCGCTTTCAGGCGACCACCAACGGCTACTACCGGCTCGTCTACAAGGCAGCACCCACCCTGGCTATCGGCGTCGACAACCCGGGAAACAACCGCACCGTGCGGCTCTACCCCGACACCGGCGTGCTCATGGAGTGGCAGGTCGTTGTCAACGCCGACTCCACCATCACCTTGCAGAACCGCAACAACACGGGTCGGTGCCTCACCGTTCCGGGCGGCTCGACTGCGGCGGGCGCGACCATGGAGCTGCAGAGCTGCGTCACCGGGTCGGCCACCCAGAAGTTCTCGCTGACTATGTTCCAGACGGCGACACCGGCTCCCATCGCGCTCACCTGCAGTGCCGACGGCTACAACGCCTACTACTCGTGGCCGGGGCTGACCGGCTACGAGGCCGAGGTCGTGTACCGCGTGTTCATCGGCGGCATCCTCGTGAACCCGCACTCCCGCGGTACGGGATGGGACCCCACGGTGCAGTTCGGCAACGGATCGATCACCACCGCGGTGTACGGGTCCGGCTCGAAGAGCGTGCTCGTCGAGCAGAACGTCTCGAATGCGGGCTGGACGACGACAGGCACGGGAACCCTCGTGCTGGCATCCTCCGCGCCCTTCCTGCTGTGCGGGTAGCCGTGCGTCCCACGAGCATCGCCGCTGTGCGCGCCGCGTTCGCAGTCGTGGGCGCTGCGGTGCTCGCCGTCCTCCCTGCCAGCGGGGCGTCGGCCGCAGACGAGGTGGTTCTCAGCAGCGACGGCGTCTCCTGGGGCCCCACCATGAACGGCCCGCTGTTCGGCACCGTTGTCGGCCTTGTTCCTGAAGAGAGCCGCACGGCGACGCTGTGGGTGCGCAACTCGTCGCAGCACGAGGTCGTGCTGCGACTCACCCTCGACAGCACGACGTGGTCCGACTCCGACTACGCGGCAGCGATGACCGCTGGCGCGGCGGCACCGGGTGCGGTGGGCTCGACCGTCTCGATCACGACCGCGGGGCCCTGCCGCCTGATCCTCACCGGAGCGACCCTCGATCCGGGCGAGACCCTTCCCGTGACCATGACCATCGCGCTCGGCGACCTCACCGGGCGCAGCGGGCAGGATGCGACGGTCGCCATGGCCCTCGGCGTCACCGTCTTCGAGACCAGTGCCGCAACCTCCGCGACGGACTGCGCGGCCCCGACCCTGGTGGTTCCCCTCACGCCCCCGCTGCAGGGCAGCGCGGCCGTCGCCGCACAGCAGCCAGACAGCCGTTCCGACGCCATCTCTATCCCCGGCCTCGCGCTGCCGTTCCTGCTGGCGAACACGATTGCCAGCTTCAATGAGAGCCCGCTGCTGTGGGCCTTTCTCGCCGTGATTCTCGGCGGATCGCTCTTCTACATACTCGAGTACCTGCCGTTCCGACGTCGACGTCGCGGCGAGATCGACACCACCACCGCACGAGAGGACACCACGACATGACCGGCACGCGACGCGCCCAGGCCAAGCGAGGCCTGCTCTACTACCTCGGACTCGGACTCAGCGCTGGCCTCCTCGCGATGCTGGGGCTCATCGGCGCGCTCGTCATCGCCATACCGGCGCTCTCCGGTGCAACGCCCATGACGATCCTGACGTCGTCGATGGAGCCGACCTACCCGCCCGGCACCCTCATCATCGTCAGGCCGGTCGCGATCGACGAGATCTCGATCGGCGACGCGGTCACCTACCAGATCGCCTCGGGCAAGCCTGAGGTCGTTACCCACCGTGTCACCGCGATCTCGCTGGTGAACGGGGAGACGACCTTCACGACCCAGGGCGACAACAACGCGGTCGCGGACCCCAACCCGGTGCTTCCGGTGCAGGTTCGCGGCACAGTCTGGTACGCCGTGCCGTACATCGGATACGTCAACACCATCGTCAACGGCGACAACAGGGCGTGGATCGTGCCGATCGCGGCGGTTGCCCTGTTCGGGTATGCGGGCTTCATGATCTTCGGTGGCATCCACAGCTCGCTCGCCCGGCGCCGGCGCCAACGCACGCGCGCAACGAGCGCGTCGAGCTTCGAGGTCGCGCCCTGATCTCATCTAGGGTTTACGGGTGAAGGCCATCCGTCGTTTTACCGTCCGAACCGTCCTGCCCGCCCCGTTGGCGGTGCTCGAGCAACTCGCGACGAATGTGCGGTGGTCGTGGCACGAGCCCACCCGCCAGCTGTTCTCGACCATCTCGCCAGAACTGTGGCAGCAGAGCGGCCACGACCCGATCGGCCTGCTCGGCGAGGTGGCTCCGGCCCGGCTCGACGAGCTGGCCGCCGATGGCGACTTCGTCGCGCGTGCCGAGGCGCTCGCCGCCGACCTGGAGGGCTACCTCAGCGAGCCTCGCTGGTACCAGGGGCTCGAGAACGCGCCGGAGGCCATCGGCTACTTCTCGCCGGAGTTCGGCATCGCCGCCGCGCTTCCGCAGTACTCGGGCGGCCTCGGCATTCTCGCCGGCGACCACCTCAAGAGCGCCAGTGACCTCGGCGTGCCGATCATCGGCGTCGGGCTGTTCTACCGCTTCGGCTACTTTCGTCAGGCGATCTCGCGCGAGGGCTGGCAGCAGGAGTCCTACCCGGTGCTCGACCCCGACGGACTGCCGCTGAGCGTGCTGCGCCACCCGGATGGCACGGCGGGCCAGGTCGTGCTGGCCCTGCCTGACGGCCGAGCCCTCTACGCCCGCGTCTGGAAGCTGGCTGTCGGCCGCATCCCGCTGCTGCTGCTCGACACCGATATTCCGGAGAACGCAGAAGACCTGCGCACTGTCACCGACCGCCTCTACGGCGGCGGCGGGGAGCACCGTCTGCTGCAGGAGCTGCTGCTCGGCATCGGAGGCGTTCGCGCGATCAAGCTCTACACCGACCTGACCGGGGCGCCGCATCCGTCGGTGTTCCACACCAACGAGGGCCACGCGGGCTTTCTCGGTCTCGAGCGCATCAGCGACCTCATCGGCGAGGGACTCAGCTTCGCCGAGGCACTGCAGGTGGTGCGCGCCGGCACTGTCTTCACGACGCACACGCCGGTTCCCGCAGGCATCGACCGCTTCGAGGCGGCGCTCATCGAGCGCTACCTGACGAACGACCTGCTGCCCGGCGTTGCCGTGGGTGACGTGCTGCCGCTCGGCATCGAGAACTACGAGGGCGGATCGCCCGACTACTTCAACATGGCCGTCATGGGGCTGCGCCTCGGCCAGCGTGCCAACGGCGTCTCCAAGCTGCACGGCGAGGTCTCGCGGGGCATGTTCGGCGCGCTCTGGCCGGGCTTCGACGCGGACGACGTGCCGATCACCTCGGTCACCAACGGCGTGCACGCGCCAACCTGGACCGACCCGATTCTGCTTGCGCTCTCGCAGCAGAAGCTCGGCAGCTCGTACGGCGATGCCGACTGGACCTCGCCGGCCGTCACCGACGCCGACCTCTGGCAGGTGCGCGGCGAGATGCGCGCCCAGCTCGTCGCCGACGCGCGTCGTCGTGTCACGGCT
>JBIIAR010000344.1:0-2736 GCA_044239765.1 Microbacteriaceae bacterium | reverse complement strand
ACCTCCGTACATGCTCCACAGCGCCCCGCGGGTCGAGAACTTCTTCCAGAACAGCGAGTAGAGAATCGTCGGCAGGTTGGCCGAGGCGGCGATGGCAAAGGCCAGGGCGACGAGGAACGCCACGTTCTGCCCCTGCGCGAGAATGCCACCGAGAATCGCGACGACTCCGATGACCACCACCGTGATGCGCGCGGTCTTCACCTCGCCGTTCGGGCTGACCTTGCCGCGCTTGATCACATTTGCGTAGATGTCGTGCGCAAATGACGTGGCTGCCGTTATCGTGAGCCCCGCCACGACGGCGAGAATCGTCGCGAAGGCGATCGCAGAGATGATGGCCAGCATCACTGTTCCGCCGAGCTCGTAGGCGAGCAGCGGAGCGGCGGAGTTGACGCCACCCGGCGCATTGAGAATCGTGTCGGACCCCACCAGCGCTCCCGCCCCGTACCCGAGCACGAGCGTGAACAGGTAGAAGATGCCGATGGCCCAGATGGCCCAGACCACGCTGCGCCGGGCCTCTTTCGCGGTCGGAACCGTGTAGAAGCGCATGAGCACGTGCGGCAGGCCGGCGGTGCCGAGCACGAGGGCCAGTGCCAGCGACAGGAAGTCGATCCTCGTCAGGCCGGTCAGGCCGTACTGCGCACCCGGTGCGAGCACGTCCTTGCCCTCGGGTGCGGCCGCCTGTGCGGCGCCGAGGAGCTCCGACAGGTTGAAGTTGTGCGCCGCGAGCACCCAGATCGTCATGATGCCAGCGCCGACGATGAGCAGCGCGGCCTTGATGATCTGCACCCAGGTGGTGCCCTTCATGCCGCCCACGAGAACGTAGATGATCATGACAGCGCCGACCACGGCGATGACCAGTCCCTGCCCGAGCTTGTCGTTGATGCCGAGCAGCAGCGAGACAAGCCCGCCCGCACCGGCCATCTGCGCCAGAAGGTAGAAGAAGCAGACGACGAGTGTGGTGATGGCGGCCGCCATGCGCACCGGGCGCTGCTTGAGGCGGAAGGCCAGCACGTCGGCCATGGTGAAGCGACCGGTGTTGCGCATGAGCTCGGCGACGAGCAGCAATGCCACCAGCCACGCCACGAGAAAGCCGATGGAGTAGAGAAAGCCGTCGTAGCCGTTGACCGCGATCGCGCCGCAGATTCCGAGAAAGGATGCCGCAGACAGGTAGTCGCCCGCGATGGCGGTGCCGTTCTGCGGGCCGGTGAATGAGCGCCCGGCCGCGTAGTAGTCCGCCGCCGTCTTGTTGTTGCGGCTGGCACGGATCACGATTGCGAGCGTGATGACCACGAAGGCGGCGAAGATTCCGATGTTGAGCGCGGGCTCACCGACAGCGGTGGCGGGCGCGGCGTCGGCGAATGGGAGCATCACTTCTGGGCCCCCTCGAGGTCGGCGCGGATCTCTTCAGCCAGAGGGTCGAGCCTGCGGTTCGCCCACGAGACGTACCAGGTGGTGATCGCGAAGGTGGTGACGAACTGGCCAAGCCCCAGAAGCAGCCCGATGTTGACGTTGCCGATCACCGGCGTCGACATGAACTCGTGGGCGTAGTCGGCAAGCAGCACGTAGGCGAAGTACCAGACGAGAAAGGCGACGGCGACCGGAAAGACAAAACTTCGGTGCCGCTTCTTCAGTGCTTGAAAACGCTCGGATTGCTCGGTGACTTGAAAATCAGTGCTCACGGACTAACCCCTGTTCCGATGACACCCGAAGGTGGCCGCACGCCTATGTGCGACCCGTCTACGCTGTCATGACCCCCGAACGGGTGTCAATGGGTGGTGGTTAGGCGCCGAACAGGCTAGGAAAGGCGGTGTAGGCCCAGGCGTAGCCGACGAAGACCGCGGCGTCGAGCAGAAAATGCGTGATGATGAGCGGCAGCAGGCGCCCGTACTTCGTGTACAGCCAGCCGAACAGCACTCCCATCGCCGCGTTCGCGACAAAGGCGCCGAAGCCCTGGTACAGGTGGTAGCTGCCGCGCAGCAGGGCGGTCGACCCGATGATCACCCAGCGGCTCCAGCCGAGCTCACCGAGCCGCTTGTAGAGGTATCCCACGACGATGACCTCCTCGACGAGACCCGCACGCAGGGCCGAGAGCAGCAGCACCGGCACCGTCCACCAGTAGGTGTCGAGGGCCGACGGCACCACAGACACGCTGATGCCGATCGCCCGGCCGAAGAAGTAGAAGGCAAGACCGGGGATGCCGACGGCCAGGGCAAGAACCACACCCCATCCGAGATCCCGCGCCGGCCGCTCGAACGAGAGACCGAGGCGTGCGAGGTGCGGGCGGGTAGCGTTCCACAGCAGGTAGCACACCAGCGCGACCGGCATGAGGTCGAAGAAGACGCCGAGAAGCTGGTAGATGAGGTCGAAGACCTGCCGGTCGCTCAGCGAGGTGTTGAGGGTCGCCGTCTGCTGAGAGAGCGCCTGCTCGCGCGTGAGCCGGTTGATGATCGCGACGATCGAGTAGACGGCGCTCGCGCCGAGGGAGAGCCCGAGCACGATGCCGATCTCGGCGCCGATGCGGCGGCGGGAGGGGGCGTAGGGTTCGCTCACAGCACGGCCACGACGATAACCACGGCAACCGCAAGGGCGAGAACCCCTCCGATCGCCAGCGCTCGCAGATCCCAGCGCGACACGACGGGGGAGTCGCTCGTCGTGGCGCCGTCATGCAGCAGCCGGAGGGCATCC
The DNA here is from genome assembly GCA_044239765.1 of Microbacteriaceae bacterium. Lineage (GTDB taxonomy): Bacteria > Actinomycetota > Actinomycetes > Actinomycetales > Microbacteriaceae > Conyzicola. The sequence goes on along the minus strand of JBIIAR010000344.1, from coordinate 51 downwards.
GCGTACTTGTGAAAGTCGGCGCTTCCCGCGCCCAGCTTGCCGCGCGTGAGG
>JBIIAR010000343.1:0-2758 GCA_044239765.1 Microbacteriaceae bacterium | reverse complement strand
CGACGATTCCCAAGCTCTCGTACAGTCGCGAGATCATGGCCTCTGCGGCACGTACCGAGGTGCCGCGGCGCCCCGCGATGGCCTTGGTGGATGTGCCTGCTGCCAGCATGCGCAGCACCTCGGCCTGGCTCGTGGTGACGAGGATCGCGGGTGGGCGTGCCACGGTCTCGCTGCCGAGCCCACGGATCGCCCGGGTCACCGCGGAGGCCAGCTGCTCGACACGCACGAGCTGCGACTTCACGAGGTACACCGCGTCGTCGGGCACATCTTCGGGGTTCTCGACGGCGAGCTGAGGGGACTGGTGGGAGGTGAGAACGACGAGCGCGACCCAGGGACTTGCCTCGCGTACCCGTCGCAGCAGCTGCGCCCCCGACATCCCGAGCCCGAAATTGAGATCGGTCACGAGCGCGTGCGCGTCAACGTCGGAGACGAGGACCTCGGCTGACTCTGCAGTAGCTGCGCCGTAGACAGTGAAGCCCTGCGAGCGCAGCCCGTCGCCTACGAGCGAGACAGTGAAGGGATCGTCGTCGGCGATCACCACCCGTAGCGTGTGCCCGGTCGGCTCGGCTGCAGCCCTCATCGGCTGGTCGCTGCTTCGGCAACTCGAGCAAGAAACTCGGACGAGTCGACCGGTTTCGCGAGGTAGCTCGCACCAGCGACGTCGAGAAGTGCCTGATCCACGCGCGCCCCGCTGAGCACGATGATTGCCGGGGCCTGAGGCAATGCACCAATGGCGGCGAGGTTGGCGTAGAGAGTGGAGCCGTCCATGTGCGCGTCGAGCACAACCACGCTGACCGGCTGTATTGCAAGAAGCCGCAACGCCGAGGCAGAGTCAAGGGCATCGCGCACCGAGTAACCCGCCCGCACGAGTGCAGTGTGGAGTACTGCGAGCACCAGCTCATCATCATCAACGAGAAGAACTCGGGGGGCGGGCAGATCCCCAGTGATCATGCCCATAGTGTACGACCAGTTCTACTTTTCGGGGCCGACGATTTTCTCGAGGTCGGAGACGACCAGCTCCAGGTGTGCTCGCACGCCATCCATGGTCGCCTTTCTGCGCAGTCCGCGGCTCTGCTCCGGCTCTGACAGGTAGAAATTGAGCGCCATGATGCAGGCCGACAGTCGCCCGAGCACTGGTCCGTGCAACACGGCAGACACGCGCTCCACAATTTCGTGCTCGCGAGCCTCGGACTCGGCGATCAGTGTCGCTAGCTGTTCTGTCTGGCTGTCGAGTGCGGCAATCAACTTGAGATTGCCGAGTGCGATGCCGACAGCGCTGCCCAGCATCGCCGCCGCGGATCCGAACGCGAGTGGGAAGGCGGCGATGAGCGCGAGCTCACGCACATTGTCCGGTTCCAGGTCCACCGCGAGCAGCGTGCCCTGACTGGCTGCAGCGGCAAGCAGAAAGATAGCGGTTGCGTGCACTGCCGTGAAGTGCGTGGCGAGGCGCGCGAGCGTGAGGCCAAGGGCGAGAACGATGCCGCCGGCGGCGATGGCCTGCAGGTTCTCGATGACCTCACGAGGCCCGTTGTCTCGCAGGGAGTCGGGAACGAACAGCGCCGCCACCGCCACCGAGGTCAGCAGCGCCACGTAGGCGGGGCGCGCGCGGCTGAAGGCGAGCGCTTCGATGAGTGGACTCCAGTTCGCCTCAGCGAGCGGCGCGATGTGCTGCTGGGCCGCGGGGGGCTCGATCACGCGGCGCGCTGTCTCGGCTGCGAGTTGAAGGCGTTCGCTCACTCCTTCGAGAGCGATGGCGCCGTCGTGTTCGGATGCCGATGCCAGTGTGCTGTGCATCTCGGTGATCAGAGGGCTCACTGCGTCGCGCACAGCCGAGACCAGCTGTGCCGCACGCTCCTCCACGGTCGCCCGGGCCTGCCGACGTTGAGCAGCGAGCGCGTCATCGAGCTGCCCGAGTTCGCCCAGCAACTGTCGTCGAAACTCGAACTGCGCGAGCAGGTAGGTGAAGAGGGGCATCCACACGAGGGTGACGATGACCCAGTAGGCGATGCGGTAGCCGTACTGGGGGTCAGCAGCCGCGAGCAGCTGCGCGAACCAGCCGCCGATGAGTCCGCGGGTGACCCCTGAGAGCACCCAGATGGCGGCGACGACCCCGAGTGGCACCCGCGTCAGCCAGCGCAGCGCAAGCGATCCGACACCCACGATGACGCCGCCCGCGATGACGTGCTGGACGAGAGCCGACAGCAGAATATCGGCGTACGAGGGAAAGGATGTCGTCGCCTCCTGCACCGTGACGAGCAGGATGATCGGCACGAGCAGCAGCGCCCAGCCCAGAGGATGCGCGGCCCAGCGCCCACGCAGCGCTCCGGCAACACTGATCATCTGCATCGAAGCTCAATCCTGATCGGGCGGTCGCTGCGCTGATGCCGCAACCTCCGCGTCACACTAGAAGGCTCTCAAGCACAGCGTCGCTAGTCTGCTTGACGCCTCCACTGCACGCAATCGAGGCCCCTGGCTCGCGTGCGGTTTGCGAATGTGCCTCCCCAGCCTGTACCGCGGTGTTGTTCTCCACACTTGTCGGCGCCATCGCCCACGTGCCGCGCGCGCTCGCGACACTGATGACGGATCCCGGGGCGGCTTCCCGGCACGAGTGCCGTACCCGGGGTCCATCCCTCGACCTCTTACAAGGAGCCACCATGCCTGACGCCATCACCCTCACCGGCCTTGTCGCGACGCCGCCGCGCCACCTCGTCACCAGCGAGGGGCTTCCCATCACGTCCTTCCGCCTCGCCTCGACCCA
>JBIIAR010000044.1:0-10786 GCA_044239765.1 Microbacteriaceae bacterium | reverse complement strand
CGCCCCGGCATCGTCGCGATCTACGGCAAGGAGTTCGGCGACGCGTCGATCAACATCGCCGGCATGCAGATCGCCCGCCGCAACGCCGGAGGCCAGGCGCTCAGCGTGCTGACGGTCGACTCGCCGGTCGCCGAGGAGCTGCTCGAGAAGGTGCGCACAGCGATCGACGCCGACCTTCTTCGCGAGATCGACATCACGGTCTAGCCGGTCGATTCCATCCGCCCCTGTTCGTCGTTCTGCAAAGACGAAAGGATTCACGGATGGAATACATGCTGCTCATCACCGAGCGCGAGGACCACTTCACCGACTTCACGCGGGAGCAGTGGGATGCCCTCGACGAGCGGCACCGCGTGTTCGCCAAGCAGATCGTGGATGCCGGCGGCGAGATCCTGTTCTCCGACCCGCTGGCGGCGCCGGAGCCGCAATCGCGTTTCACCCCGTCGGCCGATGGCGTGCTGATCACCGACGGCCCTTTCGCCGAGACGAAGGAGGTCGTGCTCGGGTACTACAAGATCCGGGTCGACAGCGCGGAGGTCGCGCGCCAGCTGGCTGCGCTGTGCCCGACTGCCGGCTATGTCGACCTGAGGCGCGTGGGCCTCGATTAAACGCAGATGCCCCGGGCAAGCCGAAGCCCGGGGCATCCTGGTCGAGGGGGTTAGACGACGGGGCCGTCGCTCTCAGCGGTGCGGCGCTGGGTGACAGCGGCGCCGTTGGCGTCGGTTCCCGAGTGCACCGTCGTGATCGACTGGCGCTTACGGAACATCAGCACGAGGCCGATGATGAAGACAACGAGTCCAGCGCCCATCAGGATGTAGCCGATGAGGTCGAGGTTGACCCCAGCGCCCAGATCGACGTTGATCGCAAACGTGAGGATCGCGCCGATGACGAACAATACGATTCCAGTTCCAATACTCATGGGCATGACGCTAGCCGGTGTCCCCCTTTTGGGTGACCTATTGCGCTCATGGGCTAGGCAGTGGTATCGGGGCGATACGCTCGATGCATGGCACCCGCAATCAACCTCGCAGTGATCCCCGGCGACGGAATCGGACCGGAGGTGATCGCCGAGGCGCTGAAGGTTCTCGCCGCTGTCACCGACGTGACGCCGACCCACTACCCCTTCGGCGCTGGCCACTTTCTCGAGACCGGCGACATTCTCTCTGAGGACGATCTTGACTCGCTCAAGAAGCACGACGCGATTCTGCTCGGCGCTGTCGGCGGCGATCCCCGTGACGCGCGTCTGGCGGGCGGCATCATCGAGCGCGGACTGCTGCTGAAGCTGCGCTTCGCCCTCGACCACTACGTCAACCTGCGCCCGACCGCGCTCTTTCCCGGCGTCGAGTCGCCCCTGCGCACGCCCGGCGACGTCGACTTCGTCGTCGTGCGCGAGGGCACCGAGGGCCCCTACGTCGGCAACGGCGGCGCCATTCGCGTCGGCACTCCTGCCGAGGTCGCCAACGAGGTGTCGGTGAACACCGCCTTCGGCGTCGAGCGTCTCGTGCGCTTCGGATTCGAGACCGCTGCCAAGCGCCCGGCGAAGAAGCTCACGCTCGTGCACAAGACCAACGTGCTGACGCACGCCGGCGGCCTGTGGCAGCGCACGGTTGACCGCGTCGCGAAGGAGTACCCCGCGATCGCGGTCGACTACCTGCACGTCGATGCGGCGACTATCTTCCTCGTCACGAATCCGAGTAGATTTGACACCATCGTCACGGACAACCTCTTTGGCGACATCCTCACCGATCTCGCGGCCGCTATCAGCGGCGGCATCGGACTGGCTGCATCGGGCAACATCAACCCCGACGGCACCTTCCCCAGCATGTTCGAGCCCGTGCACGGCTCCGCGCCCGACATCGCTGGACAGCAGAAGGCCGACCCCACCGCGGCCATCCTCTCTGTCGCCCTGCTGCTCGACCACCTCGGTCTCGCAGCGGAGTCGGCGAGGGTGACGGATGCGGTGTCGGCCGACCTGGCAGCCCGCACCTCCACCGCGCGCAGCACCTCCGAGATCGGCGACGCGATCGCGGCGGCGCTGGCGTAGCGTTGGCATAGCTCTCGACTAAGGAATCCCGTTGAAGAACCTCCTCGCACCACAGACCCTGCAGTTCACCCGCACCGCGAACGAGAGCGCCGCGTCAGACGCCGATCGCGCGGCGATCCTCGCTGACCCGGGCTTCGGCAAGCACTTCACCGACCACATGGTCGACATCTGCTGGTCGGCCCGCGGTGGCTGGCACCGCCCGCGCGTCCAGCCCTACGGCCCGATCTCGCTCGACCCCGCCGCCGCGGTGCTGCACTACGGTCAGGAGATCTTCGAGGGGCTCAAGGCCTACCGTCACGCCGATGGCTCGATCTGGAGCTTCCGCCCCGAGGCGAACGCGGCACGGCTGCAGCGCTCCGCCGTGCGCATGGCACTGCCAGAGCTGCCGACCGAGTACTTCATCGACGCGCTCAAGGAGCTCATTGCCGCCGACGGCCAGTGGGTGCCGTCCGCGCCCGACACCAGCCTCTACATCCGCCCCTTCATGTTCGCGAAGGAGGCATTTCTCGGCGTGCGTCCGGCCGAGAAGGTGAACTTCTACATCATCGCCAGCCCGGCGGCGGCCTACTTCAAGGGCGGCCTCGCCCCCGTCTCGATCTGGCTCTCGACCAACTACTCGCGCGCCGGCAAGGGCGGAACGGGTGCGGCCAAGACCGGCGGCAACTACGCCTCGTCGCTCGTCGCCCAGGCCGAGGCCTACGAGAACGGCTGCGACCAGGTGCTGTTCCTCGACTCGGTCGAGGAGAAGTGGCTCGAGGAGCTCGGGGGCATGAACATCGTGCTCGTCAAGAAGGACGGCACGCTGCTGACGCCTGCCTCTGACAGCATCCTCGAGGGCATCACCCGTGACTCGATCCTGCAGCTCGCCGAGGACCGCGGCCACACGATCGAGCGCCGCCCGATCAGCCTGCAGGAGTGGAAGGACGGCGCCGCCTCCGGCGACATCGTCGAGGCCTTCGCCTGCGGAACCGCCGCCGTGGTCGCGCCGATCGGACTGCTCAAGGGCGCCGACTTCGAGATCCGGCACGAGGCTCCGGCCGAGAGTGTCGCGCTGGCCCTGCGAGCGCAGCTCACCGGCATCCAGTACGGCACGGTTGACGACACGCACGGCTGGATGATGCGGCTCGACGCATGAAGGTAGCGCGCTTCTCGACCGAGGGCCGCGATCCGCGCTACGGCATCGTCGACGGCGACGAGATCGTCGTGCTCGCCGGCGACCCCATGTTCAGCGGCTTCGAGACGCTCGACGAGCGCATTGCCCTCGCCGACGTCAAGCTGCTCGCCCCGGTCATCCCGCGGTCCAAGGTCGTCTGCGTCGGTCTCAACTACCTCGACCACCGCAACGACATGGCGACTCCGGCGCCCGACACCCCGCTGATCTTTCTCAAGCCGAACACGTCGGTGGTCGGGCCGGGTGACGCGATCCGCATCCCGCCGGTTGCCGGCCGCATCGTGCACGAGGGCGAGCTCGCCGTCGTCATCGGCAAGATCGCCAGCCAGGTGAGCGTGGAGCGCGCCATGGACTATGTCTTCGGCTTCACGATCGCCAACGATGTGTCGGCGCGCGACGAGATGTTCCGTGACGGGCAGTGGGCACGCGCGAAGGGCTACGACACCTTCTGCCCGACCGGGCCGTGGATCGAGACCGAGCTCGACCACAGCAACCTCGAGATCCAGACCTTCGTCGACGGCGAGCCCCGCCGCCACGGCAACACGGCCGACATGGTCTACGGCGTGGAGGAGATCATCGCCTTCGCATCCGACGTGTGGACGCTGCTGCCCGGCGATCTCATTCTCATGGGAACCCCCGCTGGCCTCGGCGGCTTCGTCGATGGCCAGACGGTCGACATCACCATCGAGGGCATCGGCACGCTCTCGAACCCGGCCGTGAACCGGGTGGCGCGCTAGCTTTCCTGAGAGCGTCTCAAGGTTGGTCGCTAGCGTGGAGTGATGGCCAAGCTCACCGGAATCCTGATTCTGACCGTCGCCGCAGCCACCCTCGCGGGATGCGCGGCACCAACCCCGCTGCCCAGCCCGACCGCGGCGCCCGCATGCGATCCGCAATCCGCGACCATCGCCTGGTCGCCGTCCTTCGACACCGGCCGCGTGCCGGTGGGCGTGCAGCTCGTCACCTACACCGACGGCGGGGCGACCCGATCGGTCGAGGTGACCAGTCTCGACCCGGCCGTGCAGATCAGCCCAGAGGCGCTCGATGAGCTCGGCGACGGCTGGGAGCAGGCGCTGCTCGACGACCTCGAGCGCACCGGGCAGGTCGATGAGAACTTCGGCGCGACGCCGCAGATTCCCGACGAGCCGGCCGGCGAGCCGACACCCCTGATCGACGGGCAGTTCGCCATCGCGGTGGATGCCCCGCTCACCAGCGTGCCCTTCGTCGTCGACTGTGGCGAGACATCCGTCGAGGGGCAGGTGAGCGCCATGAACGGCGGTCTCGGCTTCACCTTCCTCAACTGCGCGGAGCCGGCAGCCGCTGATGCCACCGAGGCCGAGATCACGGCACGGGAGTACTGCGACCCTGCGTAAACTGGCCAGCGATGTCTGCCCCATTTAGCACCGCCACTGGCAGCGACGTACGCGTTCGCTTCTGCCCCTCGCCGACCGGTACGCCGCACGTCGGCCTCATCCGCACCGCCCTGTTCAACTGGGCCTATGCGCGCCACACGGGCGGCAAGCTCGTGTTCCGCATCGAAGACACGGATGCTGCCCGCGACAGCGAGGAGAGCTACCTGCAGCTGCTCGACGCGATGCGGTGGCTGGGCATCAACTGGGACGAGGGCGTCGAGACCGGCGGGCCGAACGAGCCGTACCGGCAGTCGCAGCGCACCGACATCTACCGCGGAGTGATCGACCAGCTGCTCGCCAGCGGACACCTCTACGAGTCCTTCGTCACCCCCGACGAGATGGAGGCGCGCAACGTCGCCGCGGGCCGCGACCCCAAGCAGGGCTACGACAACTTCGAGCGCGACCTCACCGCTGACGAGATCGCCGCCTTCAAGGCTGAGGGCCGCCAGCCCGCGCTGCGCCTCAAGGTGCCCGACAGCGACCTCAGCTTCGACGACCTCGTGCGTGGCGAGATCACCTTCCCGCAGGGGTCGTTCACCGACTTCGTCGTCGTGCGCCCCAACGGCGCGCCGCTCTACACCTTCGTCAACCCCGTCGACGACGCGCTCATGGGCATCACGCACGTGCTGCGCGGCGAGGACCTGCTGTCGAGCACGCCGCGCCAGATCGCCCTCTACACAGCGCTCATCGAGATCGGTGTCGCCACCGCGATTCCGCGCTTCGGGCACCTTCCCTACGTCATGGGCGAGGGGAACAAGAAGCTGTCGAAGCGCGATCCAGAGGCGAACCTCTTCACCCACCGCGACCGCGGCTTCATCCCCGAGGGCCTGCTCAACTACCTGTCGCTTCTCGGCTGGTCGCTGACGCATGACCGGGATGTCTTCTCGAGTGACGAGATGGTTGCGGCCTTCGACGTCGTCAACGTCAACCCGAACCCGGCGCGCTTCGACCAGAAGAAGGCCGAGTCGATCAACGGCGACCACATCCGTCTGCTCACCGTCGACGACCTGGCGACGCGCCTCGAGCCGTACCTCGCCGATCTTGTGAGGACCGATGACGACCGTGCCCTGCTGCGTCTCGCGACCCCGCTCGTGCAGGAGCGCATGCAGCTGCTCGGCGAGGCGCCTGACCTGCTGAGCTTCCTGTTCGAGCCCACCTTCGAATACCAGACGGATGCCCTGCCGGGCCCCGAGGCCCCCCAGGTTCTCGACGCCGCGCTCAGCGCCCTGTCGCCCCTGGCCGAGTGGGAGCACGAGCACATCGAGGCAGCCCTGCGCGTGGCGCTCATCGATCAGCTCGCGCTCAAGCCCCGCCTCGCCTTCGGCGCCCTGCGCACTGCTCTCTCGGGCCGCCGCATCAGCCCCCCGCTCTTCGAGTCGATGGAGCTGCTCGGCAAGGATGAAACCCTCGCGCGACTGCAGCGTCTGCGCGAGTTCGTCAACGCCTGAGTCATGCGCTAAAGTGGACAGTCGGCTGAGCTTCGGTTTAGCCCATTGGGGTATGGTGTAATTGGCAACACGGAAGATTCTGATTCTTTTGTTCTTGGTTCGAGTCCAGGTACCCCAGCAATGAAAGCCGCTCAGCTGAGCGGCTTTTTTGTCTCTATGGACATCCTCTAGGGTGTGAAGGTGCCAGAGCCGACCGCAGTGATGGACGTCGGCGGCAGCCACGTCACCGCCGCCCTTGTCGACGGGGATCGTGTTATTGCGAGAGCCGACGCTGACATCAACCCGCACGGTACGGCAGAGCAGATCGTCGGTGCCATCGCGGGCGTCGGCCGGGAGCTCGGTCCGCAGCCAGCCTGGACCCTCGCCTTCCCCGGCCCCTTCGACTACGCACGCGGCATCGGCACCTTCGAGGGTGTCGGCAAGTTCGGCTCCATCGCCGGGCTCGATCTCAGAAAAGAGCTGGGGGCTCGGCTCGGCGCAGAGGTCAGGTTCGTCGACGACGCCGACGCCTACGTGATGGGCGAGTGGGCTGCCGGCGCGGCGCGGGGACACGAAAGGGTCATCGGCGTGACGCTCGGCACCGGGGTGGGGGCCGCTTTTCTGGTGGACGGGCATCCGCAGACGGATGGGCCGGGCGTGCCCGCCGGCGGAAACCTCTACCCGCAGAGCTACCTCGGGCGGCCGATTGAAGACACGGTGTCGACGCGCGCCCTGCTGGCGTCCTACGGCCACGACGGGGTGAGCGTGCGCGAGCTGTTCCAGCGCGCCCGGGCGGGGGAGGCATCCGCCCTGTCTGTCGTCAACGGCACCATGGAGCACCTCGGCCGCTTCGTGGCCCCCTTCATCGCGGACTTCGGCGCAACCGTGTTCGTCGTCGGCGGGTCGATCTCGCAGTCGTGGGACCTCATCGAACCTGCCCTGCGGCGCGGCCTCGGTGAGACGGCGGTCGCCATCGCGCCGAGCGCGCTGCTCGCGGACGCGCCACTCATCGGCGCTGCCCGTCTCGCCTAGAGGTCGAGCGACTCGCCCGGCTCGAGCACGAAGTAGCTGCCGCCGCCCTGCTCTGACGCCCAGGTGAGGCGGTCGTTGCCCATGCCCTTGCCTGCAGCCGAGAGCACCATCTCGTGCACGGGGAAGGCGCGCTTCGGGTTGACGGCGACGACGTAGTCCATGGCCTCGCCGATCTTCAGCCACGGGGCACCGACGGGGGCCGCGAGGGTGTTCACCGCGACCGGGGGAACAACGAGGGCGTCGCCGCCGTAGAACAGCTCGTCATTGACGAGCACGCCCACGTTGTCGATCACCGGGATCGACTCGTGGATGACGGCGTGCCTCTCGCCGAAGAACCTGAGGGTGAAGGCCCCGACCTCGATCACATCCCCGTCCTTGACGGCGGTGACAGCGATCTCGCCGGCGGCCGCGGCGACCCCCGCCGGACCGTAGATCACGACGTCGGGGTTGCGCTCGATGATGCGCCCGAGCTGCTCGGGGGTCCAGTGGTCGCCGTGCTCGTGGGTGACGACAACGGCGACGACCTCGCCGAACTCGCCGAGGGGCATCGTGAAGACTCCCGGGTCGATGATGAGGCGCTCATCGGCGACCTCGAGGATCAGGCAGGCGTGCTCGAACTTCGTCAGCTTCATGAACGCAACACTAGAACCGGGAATACCCCCGGGGGGTATACTCTTGACATGATTGACGAGCTGAAGAAGCGAGCGCTGCACCGCACCAGAATCCTCGAGGGCCAGATGAGGGGCCTCGAGAAGATGATCGAGGGTGAGGAGTACTGCATCGACATCATCACGCAGTCGCTGGCGATCCAGAAGTCGCTGCGCAGCCTCAACAAGCTGCTCGTCGAGAACCACCTGCGCACCCACGTCAGCGACATGTTCGCCGCCGGGGGAGAGCAGAAGGAGATGGCCGTTGACGAGCTGCTGCGCGTCTACGAGATTGGCAACAGGGAATGACAATGGATCACAGCGAGCACATGCACCACGAGCACATGAGCCACGATGGGCACGGGGCGATGGACCACAGTGCCCACGACCCCGCGCAGTTCAAGCGCAAGTTCTGGATCAGCCTCGTGCTGACGATCCCCACCCTCGTGTTCTCGATGGGCCTGCAGGACATCCTCGGCCTCAGCGGCCCGCGCTTTCCGTACAGCGAGTTCATTCCCGCGGTCTTCGGCACCGCGCTGTTCTTCTACGGCGGGCTCGTCTTCCTCAGGGGCGCCTGGGCAGAGCTGCGCGCGCGGCAGCCCGGCATGATGACGCTGATTTCGCTCGCGATCGTCGTCGCCTTCGGCTACTCGATCGCCGTGCTCGTGGGCTTTCCCGGCATGGACTTCTGGTGGGAGCTCGCGACCCTCATCACGATCATGCTGCTCGGCCACTGGGTCGAGATGTCAGCGGTCATGGGCGCGCAGAACGCGCTCGGCGAGCTGGCCAAGCTCATTCCCGACGAGGCAGACATGGTGCACGGCGACCACGTTATGACGGTGCCCGTCAGCCAGCTGACGGTCGGTGACCACGTGCTCGTGCGCCCGGGCGCTGCGGTTCCCGTCGACGGCGTCGTCGTCGAAGGCGAGTCCGACGTCGACGAGGCGCTGCTCACCGGCGAGTCCGCCGATGTGGCCAAGAAGGCCAAAGACCTCGTGGTCGCCGGAAGTATCAACCGCACCGGCTCGCTCACCATCGAGGTGACCAGAACCGGATCGGACACCGCCCTGGCCGGCGTCATGAAGCTCGTCGCCGACGCCCAGGCCTCCAAGTCTGGCGTGCAGGTGCTCGCCGACCGGGCCGCGTCCTGGCTGTTCTACGTCGCCCTGGCGGCCGCGCTGCTCACTCTCGCCGCGTGGTGGCTGCTCGACCCGACCGATCCTGCGTTCGTGATCGAGCGCGTGGTGACGGTCCTCGTCATCGCCTGCCCGCACGCCCTCGGCCTCGCGATACCGCTCGTCGCGCAGATCTCCACGGCGCTGGGTGCGAAGAACGGCATTCTGGTGCGCAGCCGCGCGGCCCTCGAAGACGCCCGCCGCATCCAGGTCGTGCTCTTCGACAAGACCGGCACCCTCACCGAGGGCCGACAGGGTGTCACCGCGGTTGTCGCGGCCGACGGCCACGCGGCCGACGACGTGCTCGCGCTCGCCGCGGCCGTCGAGGCGAAGTCTGAGCACCCCATCGCCCGCGCGATCGTCGCCGAGGCGAAGAGCCGCGCGCTCAAAGCCCAGCGGTCGAGCAAGTTCGTCGCCCTCGCCGGGCTCGGGGCCGAGGCCACGGTGGGCGAGAAGCGCGTCACCGTCGCGAGCCAGCGGCACGTGACCGCACGGGGGCTGAGCGCCCCCTCCGACCTCGTGCACGCGGCACAGGCCGCGCGGCAGGCTGGCGCGGGCTACGTGTTCGTCGTGGTTGAAGAGCAGGTTGTCGGTCTCGTGACGCTGTCGGATGTTGTGCGCCCGGAGTCCGCCGAGGCTGTCGCGAGGCTGAAGAAGGCCGGCATTCGCGTCGCGATGCTCACGGGGGACTCCCACGCCGTCGCGCAGTCGGTCGCTGATCAGCTGGGCATCGACGAGGTCTTCTCCGAGGTGCTTCCGGGGCAGAAGGCCGACGTCGTCGCTGGCCTGCAAGAGGACCACACCCGCGTCGCCATGGTCGGCGACGGCGTCAACGACGCCCCCGCCCTCGCGCGCGCTGACGTCGGCATCGCGATCGGTGCGGGCACGGATGTCGCCATCGAGTCGGCCGGAATCGTGCTGGCCTCGAGCGACCCGCGCGCCGTTCTCGACACCATCACACTGAGCCGCGCGACCTACCGCAAGATGCAGCAGAACCTGTTCTGGGCCACCGGGTACAACGTCATCGGAATCCCGCTGGCCGCGGGTGTGCTGTTCGGCGCCGGCATTCTGCTGTCGCCCGCGCTCGGCGCGGTCTTCATGTCGGTGTCGACGATCGTCGTGGCCGTCAACGCCCAGCTGCTGCGGCGGCTGCGGCTCTCGACCACGCGCGACGCCTAGGCCAGCGGCGCTCCAACGGGGGTGGTGAGAACCACCCCCGTGACCGTCATACTGTGTGAATGTCGACGAAGCCCAAGCGCATTGTCGTTGCGATCAACCCGAGCGCCTCATTCGGCAAGGGGCGCAACGTCGGACCAGCAGTGATCACCAGCCTGCGGGGCATGGGCCACGAGGTGGAGCCGCTCATCGAGCAGGACTACTTCTCGCTGCTCGAGTCGGGTCGCAAGGCGGTCGCCTCGAAGCCCGACGCCTTCGTCGTTGTCGGCGGGGACGGCATGGTCAACCTCGGCACCAACCTGGTCGCCGGCACGAAGGTGCCCCTCGGCATCGTGCCCTCTGGCACCGGCAATGACATGGCCCGCGGCCTCGGCATCCCGTTCAACAACACGGAGGAGGCGATCCGCATCCTCGCGGACGCCCTCGAGCGCAAGCCCCGCGCCATCGACGCCGGCCGCGCCACGCACGCTGACCGCACGACAGGGGAGCAGCGCCAGACCTGGTTTGGCTGCCTTGTCTCCGCAGGCTTCGACGCGATCGTCAACGAACGCGCTAACAAGTGGACCTACCCGAAGGGGCCGAGCCGCTACAACCTCGCGCTCATCTACGAGCTCGCCAAGATGAAGCCGATCACCTACCGGCTCACTCTCGACGGGGTGCAGTCGACGTTTCAGGCCTCGCTCATCACCGTGGCGAACAACCAGTCGC
>JBIIAR010000332.1:0-2845 GCA_044239765.1 Microbacteriaceae bacterium | reverse complement strand
GCTGCGGGTTGGAGTAGAGCTCTTCGCGAGGTGCGTTCTCCACGATCTTGCCGAGGTACATCACGGCGATCTGGGGGCAGAAGTGACGCACGATGGCCAGATCGTGGGCGATGAAGAGGAAGGCGAGGTTGAACTCCTTCTGGAGGTCCTTCATCAGGTTGATGATCTGCGCCTGGATGGAGACATCGAGTGCCGACACGGGCTCGTCGGCGACGAGAAGCCGGGGCTGCATGGTGAGCGCGCGGGCAATGCCGATGCGCTGGCGCTGGCCGCCCGAGAACTCGTGCGGGTAGCGGTTGTAGTGCTCGGGGTTGAGCCCGACGATCTCGAGCAGCTCCTGCACTCGGCGAAGGCGCCCCTGCTTGGGAACCAGCTTGTGGATCTCCAGAGGTGCGCCGATGATCTCGCCGACCGTGTGACGGGGGTTGAGCGACGTGTACGGGTCCTGGAAGATCATCTGGATGTCGCGGCGCAGCGGCTTCATCTGGCGGGAGCTCCACCGGGCGATGTCCTGCCCGTCGAAGATGATCTGGCCCGACGTGGGCTGGTGCAGCCGAGTCACGAGGCGCCCGGTCGTCGACTTGCCGGATCCTGACTCTCCCACGAGCCCGAGAGCCTGACCGGCCTCGATCGAGAAGGAGACACCGTCGACGGCCGGCACGTGGCCGACCGTGCGGGGGATGAGCCCGCGCGACCTGATGGGAAAGTGCATGGTGAGGTCCTTGACCTCGAGCAGGGGGCCGCTCATGCGACACTTCCGATCGGAACGGGGGTGAGCTTGCTCAGGTCGTGCTCCTTGAGGTGGCACCGGCGGAGGTGACCGGGAGCGATCTCCTCGAGCTCGGGCATGACGGTGTCGGGCAGGCCATCGGCCACGAGGTGCTTGAAGGTGCAGCGCGGGGCGAAGGCGCATCCGCTGGGCGGGTCGAGCAGGCTGGGCGGGTTTCCCGGAATGGGGCGCAGTGGCTCGTTGACGTCGCTCGAGAGGTCGGGCACCGACTGGATGAGCCCGAGCGTGTAGGGCATCGCCGGCGCGGTGAGCAGCTGCTTGGTGGTTCCGTACTCCACGGCGCGACCCGCGTACATCACGAGCACCTCGTCGGCGACCTCTGCGATGACGCCGAGGTCGTGCGTGATCATGATGAGCGCCGTCTTGAACTCGCTCTGCAGGTCCTGCAGCAGATCGAGGATCTGCGCCTGAACTGTCACGTCGAGGGCGGTCGTCGGCTCGTCCGCGATCAGCAGCTGAGGGTCGTTGATGAGTGCCATCGCGATCATCGCGCGCTGCCGCATGCCGCCAGAGAACTGGTGCGGGTAGTCATCGACGCGCATCTTCGGGTTGGGGATTCCGACCCGGTCGAGCATCTCGACGGCCCGGTCCCGTGCCGCCTTGCGGCTGACATTGTTGTGAACGCGGTAGGCCTCAGCGACCTGGTCGCCGATCGTGTAGTACGGGTGCAGCGCCGACAGCGGGTCCTGGAAGATCATCGCGACGTCCTTGCCGCGGCGCGCCTGCATCTCCTTGTCGCTGAGCGTCAGCAGATCGACGCCGTCGAGCCAGATACGGCCGCTCACCTGCGCGCTCGTGTTGCGGTGAAGTCCGAGGATCGCCGACGACGACACCGACTTGCCAGAGCCCGACTCGCCCACGATTCCGAGGGTCTTGCCGGGCTCGACGGTGTAGCTGAGACCGTCGGTCGCACGCACCACGCCGTCGGGCGTGGGAAAGTGCACGACGAGGTTCTCGACGGAAAGGAACGGGCGGGTCATAGCGTGCTCACTTCGTGACCCGCACGCGCGGGTCAATGTAGGCGTACAGGATGTCGACGATGATGTTCATCACGATCACCGCGGTGGCACCGACGATGACGAGACCGATGAGCACCGGGAGGTCTTGGTTGTTGTTCGCCTTCACGGCGAGAGCACCCATGCCCTGGTAGTTGAAGACGCTCTCGGTGATGATCGCGCCGGCGAGCAGGCTGGCGAAGTCGAGGCCGGCCAGGGTGACAAGAGGGGTGAGGGCTGCCCGCAGTCCGTGCTTGAAGAGCACCGTGCGCTCTGGCAGGCCCTTCGAGCGAGCCGTTCGAATGTAGTCCTCTGACATCGACTCCAGCACGAAGGCGCGGGTGTAGCGCACATAGGCCGCCATGAAGAAGAGGGCGAGAGTGAGCGCGGGAAGCAGGATGCCGGTGAGCCACGGCAAGATGTCTGAGGGTTCTTTGAGAGCCTCGAACCGTGGATACGGATACAGCTGCCACTTGATGGCGACGTACTGCAGAAAGAACGTGCCGATCACGAAGACGGGGAGCGCGTAGACGACGAGTGTCGAGCCGACGACTATTCGATCGAGCCAGCGGCCCTTGTTCACGGCGGCGAGCACGCCGATGAGCACGCCGAAGATGATCCAGATGAGGAAGCTGACGACGGCGAGCGAGAGGGTCGGGCCTGACGCCTTGACGAGCAGCTGGTTGACGGTCTTCTGGTCGCTCTGCGAGTAGCCGAGGCACGGGGCGTCGCAGTGGATGATGCGGTTCTCGTAGCCGTTCGCGATGAGCGCCTCGCGGTACTCGTCGTTGACGGGAAAGTCACGTCCGACGACGAGGCCGGCGGTGAAGGCGCCGAACTGCTCGGGGATGGTCTTGTCGTAGCCGAGAAGGCCGGTGATCTCGTCGAGCTTCTCGGGGGTGCAGTAGCGACCGCACTGGTTGATGGCGGGGTTGCCATTGGCGAAGAAGAGGGAGAAGACCACGAAGATCATCACGACGATCATGGCGACGCCGACGAAGATGCGGCGGATGACGAACGCGAGCATTGGGGGGTTTCCTTCGGGTCTTTCCGTGGACCG
>JBIIAR010000097.1:0-7932 GCA_044239765.1 Microbacteriaceae bacterium | reverse complement strand
GGAACTAGCTACTTACTCAGAGTCGGACTTGACGTAGATCGATCCGAAGTCCGGGTAGAAGCTCGAGGCGACGTCCGGAAGGAAGCCACCGATCTTCGAGCCGTACAGGAAGTAGTTGTTCTGCTGAACAACCGGGATGTACGCTCCGTCGGCACCGGCGATGGCGTCAGCCTGTGCGAAGAAGCTGGCTCCCTCGGCCGGGTCGGTGGCCGCGAGGCCCTGCTCGATCAGCTCGTCAACCTCGGGGTTGCTGTAGAACCCGTAGTTGAAGCCGACGCCGGACTCGGCGTCAACCGGGTTCGAGCGCAGGATCGGCACGACGACGGTGGACATCGACGGCCAGTCAGCCGCCCATCCACCGAGGAACACGTCGACCTTCTGGCCGTTCTTGTCCTTCGCAGCCATCTGGCCGTAGTAGCCGGGGACCGCGTCGGCCGCGATACCGAGCGGCGTCACCTTGAATCCGGCAGCCTCAAAGCTCTGCTGGATGACCGGGATGAGCTTCTCGTTGGTCGGGCTGATCGCGTAGGCGACGGTGATCTCGGGGGTTGCGCCACCGAGCAGCGCCTTGGCCGCCTCCGGGTCACCCGCCGGGTTGTCGTCGGCGAACGCGGGGTTCTCCTCGAAGCCAGAGACTGCCTTGGAGACGATCGAGCTCGACGGCTCGCCGTAGTTCTCTCCGCCGTAGGCCTGGATCATGCCGTCCTTGTTCAGCGCGACCGCGAGAGCGCGGCGCACGTCGGGGTCGGTGACCGTCAGCGAGTTGATGAAGAGGAATCGCGTGTACGGCGAGGTGCTCTTCAGCGTGCGGTCGGCGATAGCGCCGCTCTCAACCTGCGAGTAGAACGTGGCCGGGATGTTGGCGTCGGCGAATGCCGCCTGGTCGTCACCCGCGTCGGCTACCAGACGCTGGAACAGCACGTCGGTGTCGGCAACGAACTCGAAGTTGAACTGGTCCGGCAGTGCCTCGCGCAGGTCGGTCGTGTCGGTGGCCGGGTCGTACTCCGGGTTACGGACGAAGGTTGCGCCGGTCGCGCCGTCGAACTCGTCCTCCTCCATCATGTACGGTCCGTTCGAGTTGATCTCCCAGAGGGTGGATCCGTCGTCGAACGAGGCCTGGTACGGGTCGGTCGTGAAGAGACCGGCGGCCGCGGACGGGAAGTCGCCCCAGGCGTTGTCGAACTTGTAGGTGACCGTCTGGCCGTCGGCGAAGAAGTGCTCGTCGAAGACTGCCTTCGCGTCATCGGTCGAGGTGAAGGGGCCGGTGTAGCCAGCCTCGACGACCGAGGGCGCGTAGCTCGAGAAGTAGGTCACGCCGACGCCGGTGCCGTTGACGAGGGTCTCGTCGAACGAGCGGGAGAGGCCGTAGATGAAGTCCTCACCGGTGATGGGGCTGTCGTCTTCCCAGGTGACGTCATCCTTGATGGTGAAGGTCCAGGTGAGGCCGCCGTCGTCGGAGGTTCCGGTGTCGGTGGCGAGGTCTGCAACCGGAACCGGGTTCGGGTCGTCGGTGATGGGCAGCGCGGTCAGGCCACGGTAGACCAGGCGTCGGAGCGACGCGATCTCGTTGCCGTAGTAGACGGTCGCGGGGTCGGTACCCTCCCACTGCCCGGCAACGCCGAGGTAGGTGACGGTGCCACCGGTGTTTCCGGTGTTTCCGCCGGTCCCGTCGGTGGACGCTCCGCAAGCCGTCAGTGCGGTGATAACCGTACCGGCGACTGCGATTGCGCCCAGACGGGCAATCGATCGCTTCTTCATTGTTGGCTCTCCTTGGTGATGAGATGGGCGGCGCCCGCTGACAGGCGCCGTTCTTGCGGAGTTACCTCCGGAAGTCTTCGTGCTCTAGCGGCTTCCCTTCGGGTCCAGCGCGTCCCGAAGTCCGTCGCCCAGAAGGTTGAAGGCGACGACCAGGATCACGAGGACGAGGATGGGGATGATGAAGTAGGTGAAGTCGGCGACCGGGTAGCGCACGGCATCCTGAAGCACGTTGCCGAGGGTGGGCGTGGGCTGCTTGATCGACACGTTGAGGTAGGCGAGAGCCGCCTCGGTCGAGATGTACGCGGGCAGGATGAGTGTGCCCTGCACGAGGATCGGGGCCCAGAGGTTCGGCAGCACCTCACGGAACCAGCGGCGCATCGGGCTCGCGCCGATCAGCTTCGCCGCGTCGATGTACTCGCGCTCACGGATGCTGAGCACCTGTCCGCGGATCACGCGGGCCACACCGACCCAGCCGAAGACGGCGAGCACGAGGATCACGTAGGTGGCGCGGGCGATATCGCCCTCTGGCACGAAGAACACGCTCGTCAGGATCCCGATCACCGTGCTCGAGAGCGCGAGCAGCATGAGGGTCTGCGGAAAAGCCAGCGTGAGGTCGATGAGGCGGCCGATCAGGGTGTCGACCCAGCCGCCGGTGAGTCCGGCGATGATGCCGAAGACCACGCCGAGGAACATGGCGAGCACTGCGCCGATGACCGCGATGGCCAGGGAGAAGGTCAGGCCGAACCAGACGCGGCTGAGGGTGTCGCGGCCGAGACCGGGCTCGACACCGAAGGGATGCGCCCAGCTCGCACCGCCGAACGCGCCGATCGGCAGGCTGTCGTTGGCGATGAGGTCCTGGTTGTTGCTGTACGGGTCGAGCACGCCGAGCGCGACCAAGATAGGCGCGGCGATCGCGAGAAGCACGTAGATCACGACGATCACGGCGGCAACGACGGTCTTCTTGTCGCGGAGGAAGCGGGCCCAGGCAAGCTGTCGAGGCGAGCGGCTCACCACCACCGTGGACGGCGCAGCAGGAACGGAGGGAACGTCGAGGGTGCTAGTCATGGCTGCGCTTTCACGGGTGCCGACGGCGCCAGAGAGGCCGCGGGAACTTCGATTGTTGTCGTACTGCTCATGCCTACGCTTTCGGAGGTACTTGTCGCGTGCTTCGTGTCGCGGAGAACTTCACGGTAGACCCTGAGGTTCGGCACAACACCATCCAGCGTAGAACTGTTACATGGCCGAAACGAATTCTTCGTGAACCTTGTCGATGTCGACAAATGTCCCCCGAACAACATCTGCGCGTCTCTGAAGATTTCCACGCGCGGCTGTTGGCGCTACGCAACAATTTTTGGTGGCACGCAATAATCTTGCGTGCAGAGTGCAATTGCGGGCACTTAAAAATGTGCCGTGTCCGGGGGGTGGCGATTGCCCCTCATTAGTGTGGAACCGTGAAATCGACGAGCGCCGTGGCCGCCACCCTTGCTCTCGCGCTCGCCGCGGTCGCGCTGTCAGGTTGTACCCCATCCGCTCGTGTCGTCGAGGGAAGCACCGTGACGGTGGCGACGCCGCAGGCGTTCACCTCGTACAACGACCAGACCTCGTTCGGCAGCACTGCCGCGAACGCCGAGATCGTCGGCGCGACCAACAGCGGCTTCGTCCACTACGACGCCGCATCGACGCTCGTGCGCGACGAGAGCTTCGGTCACATCGAGGTGACCGCGCAGGATCCCTTCACCGTCACGTACACCGTCAACGAGGGCGTGACCTGGTCAGACGGCGAACCCGTGGACGGCGCGGACCTGCTTCTCGCCTGGGCCGCCAACAGCGGGCACCGCAACACCGAGGGCTTCAACCCCGGCCGCTACGTCGACGCGGCCACGGGTCTCTTCAAGGCATTCCCCGATGATGTGGTGTTCTTCGACGGAGCCAGCCACTCCGGACTGCAGTACGTCTCGGCACTGCCGAAGCTCGGCGCTGACGGTCGCTCGATCACCCTGGTCTACGACGACTACTTCGTCGACTGGCAGCTCGCCTTCGACGTCGGCCTGCCGGCGCACGTCGTGACCGAGTCCGTCTTTCCGTCGAAGGCCACCGACGAGCTCTCGGCAGGCGCGGTGGCGAAGCAGCTGCTCATCGACGCCATCAGCGACAGCGGGCCAGAGCTCAGCTCGATCGCGCAGGCGTGGAACTCCGCCTTCACGGCGGAGGGCGAGGCGCCTTTCGTCGGATCCGGCCCGTACTCCATAGAGAAGGTCGTGCCCAACGAGTCGGTGACCCTCGTGGCCAACCCGCTGTACACCGGCAACCGCAGGCCGAGCTACGAGACCGTGGTCGTTCGAACGATCACCGACCCGCTCGCGGCCGTGAAGGCGCTCGCCGATGGTGAGGTCGACGTGATCGCGCCGACCTCGAGTGACGATGTGACCACCGCACTCGAGGCTGTCGCCGACGCCACGGTGCTGACCGGCACCAGTGGCACCTTCGAGCACCTCGACCTGCAGTTCAGCGGCGGCAAGAACCCGACCTTCGAGAACCCCCTGCTGCGCGACGCCTTTCTCGCGGCGGTGCCGGTCGCCGAGATCGTCGAGCAGTCGGGAGGAGTGGCACGCGAGTCGTTTCTGTTCGCGCCCGACGAGGCCATCGAGCCACGCGGCGCCGACGTAGCGGAGGCGAAGCGCCTGGTCAAGCAGAGCGGGGTGCTGGCGCCGCCGGTGTGCGTGCTGTTCGACCCGTCCAACCCGCGCCGGGTGGCCGAGTTCGAGCTGCTGAAGCAGAGTGCGGAGAAGGCGGGGTTCGTTGTCAGCGACTGCTCCGCATCCGACTGGGATGGCTTTCTCGGCGTGCCGGGCGCCTATGACGCCGCGCTCTTCGCCTGGAGCGAGACAACCGCTGCCGTGTCGTCGGCGGAGGCGAGGCTGCTGTCGACGTCGAACGTGAGCAACTTCTCGAACTATTCCAGCCCGACCGTCGACGCGCTTCTCGCCCAGCTCGCCGTCGAGGACAGCGTCGAGCAGCAGAGGTCACTGCTCGAGCAGATCGACGAGCAGCTCACGGACGACAGCTACGGGATGCCGCTCTACCAGTTCGGCACGGTCGTCGCCCATGACGCCGCGATCGACGGAATCGCTCCCGCACCGCTCTCGGGGCTGCTGTGGAACGTCTGGCAGTGGCAACCCGCCCAATCTGACGGATAGACGGTAGACTTCAGGGTGCAGGGCACCATCGTCGTGATCCTGAGAACCCCATAGACCTTCGCGCATCCCGCGATCCCGCCCCTGTGCGCTGTTAAAGCGCGGGGCTAGGCACTCACACTCAAGGAACACAACCATGGCCAATGCCACCCGCTCTGACCTGCGTAACGTCGCAATTGTCGCCCACGTCGACCACGGCAAGACGACCCTCGTCGATGCCATGCTTCGCCAGACCAACTCCTTCGAGGCGCACGCGCACCTCGAGGACCGCGCCATGGACTCCAACGAGCTCGAGCGCGAAAAGGGCATCACGATCCTCGCGAAGAACACCGCGGTGCTCTACAACGGCGCGCACGCCGAAGAGAACCACCCGGGCGGCAACATCACCATCAACGTGATCGACACCCCGGGTCACGCCGACTTCGGTGGCGAGGTCGAGCGTGGACTCAGCATGGTCGACGGCGTTGTGCTGCTCGTCGATGCCTCTCGAGGCCAAGCTGCCAGTGATCCTGCTCGTCAACAAGACCGACCGCCCCGACGCGCGCATCGACGAGGTTGTCGCCGAGAGCCAGGACCTGCTGCTCGGCCTCGCGAGCGACATGGCCGACGAGGTTCCCGACCTCGACCTCGACGCGATTCTCGACGTGCCCGTCGTCTACGCCTCGGGCCGTAACGGCGCCGCCAGCTGGAACAAGCCGGAGAACGGCACGCTGCCCGACAACGACGACCTCGAGCCGCTGTTCGATGCGATCCTCAAGCACATCCCCGCTCCGAAGTACGACGACGAGCACCCCCTGCAGGCCTGGGTCACCAACCTCGACTCCTCGCCGTTCCTCGGTCGTCTCGCGCTGCTGCGCGTGTTCCAGGGCAACATCAAGAAGGGCCAGACGGTCGCCTGGGTCAAGCACGACGGATCCGTCGCGAACGTGCGCGTCACCGAGCTGATGATCACCCGCGCCCTCGACCGCTACCCGACCGACTCCGCCGGCCCGGGTGACATCGTCGCCGTCGCCGGCTTCGAGGACATCACCATCGGCGAGACCCTCGCCGACCCGAACGACGTTCGCCCGCTGCCGACCATCACGGTCGACGACCCCGCGATCTCGATGACCATCGGCACGAACACCTCGCCGATGATCGGCAAGGTCAAGGGCCACAAGCTCACCGCCCGCATGGTCAAGGACCGTCTCGACCGCGAGCTCATCGGCAACGTCTCGATCAAGCTGGTCGACATCGGCCGCCCGGACGCCTGGGAGGTGCAGGGTCGTGGAGAGCTCGCGCTCGCGATCCTCGTCGAGCAGATGCGCCGCGAGGGCTTCGAGCTGACCGTCGGCAAGCCGCAGGTAGTCACCAAGAAGATCGACGGCAAGATTCACGAGCCCTTCGAGCACCTGACCATCGACGCCCCAGAGGAGCACCTCGGCGCGATCACCCAGCTTCTCGCCGCTCGCAAGGGCCGCATGGAGGGCATGAGCAACCACGGCACCGGATGGGTGCGCATGGAGTTCGTCGTTCCCTCACGTGGCCTCATCGGCTTCCGCACCGAGTTCCTCACCATCACGCGCGGATCGGGCATCGCCAACGCGGTCGCCCACGGCTACGAGGCATGGGCGGGCTCGATCGAGACCCGCACCAACGGCTCGATCGTCGCCGACCGCGCCGGTGTTGCCACTCCGTTCGCCATGACGGCCCTGCAGGAGCGCATGTCGTTCTTCGTCGAGCCGACCCAGGAGGTCTACGAGGGCATGGTTGTCGGTGAGAACTCGCGCGCCGACGACATGGACGTGAACATCACCAAGGAGAAGCAGCTCACCAACATGCGCCAGTCGACGTCTGACGTCTTCGAGCGCATGACGCCATCGCGCAAGCTGACCCTCGAGGAGTGCCTCGAGTTCGCCCGTGAAGACGAGTGCGTCGAGGTCACGCCGGAGTTCGTGCGTATTCGCAAGGTCGAGCTCGACGCCAACGCGCGCGCTCGCCGTGCGTCCCAGCTCAAGAAGCAGAACGCCTAGCTGTCAACCTGCGACGGCCTCCCAGCCGTCGCAGGGGTATGACGAATACCCCGGAATCCCCATTGCCGCGCGTTTGCAACGCGCCATATGCTGTGCCACGACTTGATCGGAGTGCAGCATGAACGCGCGTATCGCCCCACTCGCAGCGGCAATGGCAGTCGCCGCGGCACTGCTTCTCGGCGGCTGCTCGCTGCTGCCCCAGCCCTCTGACTTCATCGGCGATAGCGGTAGCTCGAGCGACGAGTCCGACAGCTCTGGCGACGGCGGCGAGACGATCGACGACAACCCCTTCCTCGACCACGAGGTGCCAGACACCTTCCCGGCCGACGTTCCCCTTCCCGATCTCGATGTCGCGTTCTCGCTCGACCTCGGCACCGGGTGGAGCGTCGTCTTCAACGCCGACGACCTCGAGTCGGACTTCGCGGATGTCGTGCAGACCTACGAGAGCGACGGCTGGGAGGTCGTCTCCCAGGCCAGCAACGACGACACCACCTTCGCGGTGTTCAACAGCGACGACTACCAGGTGCAGGTGTCCGGCACGACCGACAGCAGTGACTACGACGGTCCGGTGCTCGCATTCACCGTGGTCGCCAAGGACTAACCCCAATCACAGGAGAGAAATGAAGTCAGCAGCACGTATCGCGGTAGCCCTCGCGGCCACCCTCCTTCTCGCCCCGACCCTGACGGGCTGCGGCGGCATCGAGGGCATCATCGAGCAGGCGACCGGTGGAGAGGTCAACGTCTCGATCGGCAGCCTTCCCGATGGCTGGCCCGCCGAGGTTCCCGTCGTCGACGGCGAGATCATCGCCGGTGGCACTGCCGCTGGTGACGACGGCACCCCTGGATGGAACGTCACCATCAAGGTCGAGAACGAGGCAGTCTTCGCCGACATCAAGTCGCAGCTCGAGGGTGCGGGCTTCGAGGCCGTCGACGCCGGCGAGCTCGACGGCGGCGACAGCATCACGAGT